>JACPQO010000209.1 GCA_016190405.1 Chloroflexota bacterium
CTGCGCGGCGAAGGCCTGCAGCCGTTCGAGGCGGTCCCAGTTGCGGTCACTCATCACGGCGCGCGCCCAGGGGCTGTTGGCCATGCGCGTACCCTCTGCCGGGTCCTCGCCTCGCCGGTGCTTGCCGGTGAGGAAGCCGCCGGCCAGCGGGCTGTAAGGGATGACGGCGATTCCCTCGCGCTCGCAGAGGTCGGCGAGATTCCCCTCGAACTCGCCGCGGTGGACCAGGTTGTAGTGGGGCTGGAGGGAGACGAAAGTCGCCAGTCCCTTCACGTCCGCCGCGCCCAGCGCCTCCTCCAGTTGTGACGCCGTGTAGTTGGACGCCCCGATGTACCGCACCTTGCCCGAGGCGATGAGCTCGGCAAAGACCGTCAACGTCTCCTCGATGGGCGTGTTCTCGTCCGGCCAGTGGCACTGATAGAGGTCGATGGTCTCCACCTGAAGGCGGCGCAGGCTATCCGCCAGCGCGCGCTGGATGTGGGCGCGGCCCAGCCCCTCGCCGTCGGGGCCATCCCACATGCGGCCGCGCAACTTGGTGGCGATGACCATGCGGTCGCGGTTTTCGCGGGCCTTCAGCCAACGCCCGATGATCTCTTCCGAGATGCCACCGGGATTGCCCGGCGCCCAGCGACTGTACACGTCCGCCGTGTCCAGGAAGTTGCCGCCGGCCGCCACGAAGGCGTCCATCACGGCGAAGGCCGAGCGTTCGTCTGCCGTCCAGCCGAACTGCATGGCGCCCAGGCAGAGGTTCGATATCTGGAGGTCCGTGGCGCCGAGTCTAACGAGTTTCATGTCGCACAGCCTAGCGCGGCGGGCGGACGAAGCACAATGGCCGACCCGCGATGCGCGCCGTCGTGCCCCGACTTGACAGGGCGCTGGGTCGCGGTATGATTTTGAAGCCGGAGACGCGGCTAGGGCAGAAGGAGGAGCCAGAGATGACTATGCGGGCGTACGTGCTAATCGAGTCGGCGGTAGGCAAGGCGAAGGCGGTGGGCGAGGGGGTAAAGAAGCTGAACTTCAAGGAGGCCAAGGTACTGTCCGTGGACGCGGTGACGGGGCCCTTCGACGTCATCGCGCTGCTGGAGTCGGACGACCTGGACAAGCTGGGCCGGGCGATTACGGACGGCATCCAGCAGGTGGATGGGGTGCAACGGACGACCACCTGTCTGGTGGTACGGCTGGACTAGACCAGACTCCGCGTCCAAAGGGGGTGCTAAAATAGGGGCGCATTGCGCCTCTATTTGTGTTCTGGCAGGTAGGCGATTGGGCGTCCTTCACCTGGAGAGAATGACCTGGCCTGAGGTGCGGGCCGAGGTGGAGAAAGGCCATGACACCATCGTGGTGCCCTTCGGCGCCGTGGAGCAGCACGGTCCCCACTTGCCGCTGGGGACTGACGCGATGTTTGGTGATGACATCGGCAGGGCGGTGGCGGCACGGTTGAATGCCTTCCTGGCCCCCACCATGCCCGTCGGTTGCTCCCGGCACCACCTGGCCTTCGCGGGCACTATCTCGGTGGAAGAGGAGACCTTCCACCGGATCGTGGCGGACATCGCCAAGTCGCTCGCCGGCCACGGCTTCAAGCGCATCGTGCTGCTGCCCACGCACGGAGGCAACTTCCGGCCCCTGGGGGAAGCGCTGGCGCGACTGGGCCCGGTGGCGGGCGTGAAGGTCGTCGCCTTTCCCGAGGTGGCGGTGCTGCTGAACACGATCCTGCCGGCGGCGGCGGAACTGAATATTACGCCGGCGGAGGGGGGCGTCCACGCCGGTGAATGGGAGACATCCATGATGCTGGCCCTGAGACCGGAGCTCGTCAAGATGGAGCGGGCAGAGGCGGGCTACACAGGCGACCTCATGAGCGGGGCCCAGAGGTTCTTCAACGAAGGCGTCCACGTCCTGGCGGACAATGGTGTCTTTGGGGACCCGCGTCGGGCCTCGGCCTCAGCCGGCGAGAAGTACGTAGAGCGGATCGTGGACATGATCGTGCGCACGGTGGAGGAATCGTGAAGCGCTGCGGGGTGAGCGTTCGTGATCAGCGTTGAAGAGGCCCTGGAGCGCATCCTGGGCTACGTCGATGTGCTGGGGCCGGAGGAGAAACCGATCCTCGATGCTTTGGGACAGGTGCTGGACGAGGATGTCACCTCCTCCTTCGACATACCGCCGCTGGACAACACCGCGATGGACGGCTACGCGGTGCGGGCCGGGGACACCCGCGGCGCCTCGCAGAAATCGCCCGTAGAGCTTCGGGTCGTCGGCGAAGTGGCGGCCGGGTACCTCTTCGAGGGTCAGGTCTCACCCGGCGAAGCGGTGCGTATCATGACCGGCGCGCCGGTGCCCGTCGGGGCCGACGCCATCGTCCCCTTCGAGGAGACGGATGAGCCGTTCGAAAAGGCGCCGGAGCGGGCCCAGCGCCTGGAGGCGGCGAGCGTGCGGGTGTTCAAGGAGGCGCGCCCCGGCGCCAATATCCGCCGGGTGGGAGAGGATGTGCGCTCCGGCCAGACGGTGGTGCGGCGGGGGACAGTGCTGCGGCCCTCAGAGGTGGGTGTGCTGGCCTCCGTGGGGAAGGCCACCGTCCGCGTGATCTGCCGGCCGGTGTTGGCGGTCCTGTCCACGGGAGACGAGCTGGTGGAACTGGGCCAGGAGCGCTCACCGGGAAACATCTACGACAGCAACGCTTACAGTGTGAGTGCCCTGGTGCAGCGCTACGGCGGCATCCCCAAGCCGCTGGGGATAGCCAAGGATACCGTTGAGGCCCTGACCGACAAGATCCAGGAAGGCCTGGACGCCGATATGCTCATCACCTCGGCGGGGGTGTCCAAGGGCGACTACGACGTGGTGAAGGACGTGCTGGCGCGGGAAGGCGAGATCGCCTTCTGGACGGTGGCTATGAAGCCCGGCAAGCCCCTGGCCTTCGGCTGCTTCTACAAGGACGGCCGCCGCATCCCGCACATCGGCCTGCCCGGCAACCCGGTGAGCTCCATGGTGGCCTTCGAGCTGTTTGGCCGGCCGGCGATGATGAAGATGATGGGCAAGACGGACTGGCGCCGGCCCGTCGTTCGCGCCATCGCCGAGGAGCGCATCGTCAACCGGAACGACCCGCGGGTGTTCTACGCCCGCTGCATCGTGAGGGAGCGGGAGGGCCGGTATTACGCCTCGCTGACGGGGCCGCAGAGCTCGGGCATGCTGACCTCCATGGTCTATGCCAACGCCCTTACGGTGATACCGGCGGAGGTGGACGTGGTGGAGCCGGGCGAGGAGATCGACGTGATCATGCTGGACTGGAGCGAGGGCGAGGAGTGGGGGACGCGGGAGCCAGCGGAGGGCTAGCTCGCGCTAGAAGGCCACCCCGAAGTCGTTGTAGTGGCCGATCGCCTCACCCCACTCGGCATCGATGGCGTCCACGCGGGCCGTGCGCGGGCCGTCGCGCAGGTACTCCAGGAGTTGCTCCAGGTCCTGGCGCCGACCCTCCGCCACTACCTCCAGGGAGCGGCTGTCAGGCAGGTTGCGCACGTAGCCGGTGAGCCCAAGGAAACGGGCGCGGGTGTACACGTAGTCGCGGAAGCCAACGCCCTGGACGCGGCCGCGGACGACGGCGCGGAGGGCAGCCGCCTCACCCCTGGGCAGCGGGCCACGGGAGGTATCGCTTGGCATCGCTAAGAGGAACCACTAAGACACGAAGTCACGAAACCCAGCATCCTTTGTGTTTTTGTGCCTTTGTGGTGTTGCGACCCAACGGCTACGCCAGCACCTCGTCCAGGGCCTCTTCCACCGCGCTCGTGGGCACGTCGTCCCGCAGGACGGGGCGGCCGATGCCCTCCAGGAGCACCCAGCGGATGGCCCTGGCCTGCACCTTCTTGTCCAGAGCCATCGCCTGGGCGACGCGGGCGCGGTCGATGCCCTGAGCGCGCGTGGGCAGGCCGAACCGCTCCATCAGCCGCCGCTGTCGCTCGACGATCCCCGGCGAGAGCAGCCCCAGGCGGCGGCTGATGGCGGCAGCGGCGGTCATGCCCAAAGCCACGGCCTCGCCGTGGAGGAAGCGCCCGTAATCGGTGGCGGCCTCGATGGCGTGGGCCAGGGTGTGGCCATAGTTGAGGACGGCCCGTTCCCCCGTCTCCTCGCGCTCGTCCCTGGAGACCACTGCCGCCTTGATGGCGACGCTGCGGTGGATCGCCTCGGTGGTGGGGTCCGGCTCCAGCTTGAGGATGCTTTCCACGTTCTCCTCCAGGAAAGCGAGGAGCCCGGCGTCGGCGATGAAGGCGTGCTTGATGACCTCCGCCCAGCCGGAGGCGAGCTCGCGGGGCGGCAGGGTGCGCAGCGTGGCCACGTCGGCCAGTACGAGGCGGGGCTGGTAGAAGGCGCCGATGAGGTTCTTGGCCCGCGGATGGTTGACGGCCACCTTGCCGCCGACGGCGGCGTCGACCATGGCCAGGAGGCTGGTGGGGACGTGGACCAGGGGCAGGCCGCGCGCGAATGTGGCGGCCACGTAGCCGGCCAGGTCGGTGACCATGCCACCGCCCAGGGCGACGATAGCATGGCCGCGCTCTGCCCGCTGGTCGATGAGCCAGTCGTAGATGCC
>JACPQO010000203.1 GCA_016190405.1 Chloroflexota bacterium
GAGCTGGGCCAGCTCCGAGGTGAAGTTGAGGACGGCGACGGCGTCCAGCCCCAGCCCCTGCAGCAGCTCGACCCGCTCCTCCAGCGACGTCAGATAGGTGAGGGCTGTGCCCGGCCGGAGGACGGCGCGCGGGTGCGGGTTGAAGGTGACGGCGACGGCGGCCAGGCCCTGCTGGCGGGCGCGCTCCAGCAGCAGCCCTACCAGGTGCTGGTGGCCGCGGTGGACACCGTCGAAGACGCCGATGGTAACGGCGCAGGGGCGGCCGGGGGCAACGCGGGCGAGCTCGCGGCGGGCCAGGGTGACGGTCATGGACGCCCGGCCTCCGCCAGGGCCCGCAGGTTGGCCTCCGGCGTCTGGGGGTCGATGGAGCAGCCGGGGGCCAGGAGGAAGCGGCGTCCGCCCGTCTCTTCGATGGCGCGGCCGGCCTCGGCGGCGACATCGGCCGGGGAGCCGCCGGCGATCGTGCTCTCGTGGGAGACGCCGCCCATGACGGTCCGCCCTCCGGCGGAGGCAGCGATTTCGCTCAGGGAGGGGTTTCCGGCGGCCGTAGCGTCCCAGTGGAAGGCGCTGACCGGGTAGTCCAGCAGGCGCGCCAGGTGGTTGTTGTCGCGGCAGACGTGGAGGACGTTGAAGGGGGCGTCGCGCAGGCCTTCCAGGACCAGCAGGTCGAAGGGACGGGCGAAGCGGTGGTAGTCCTGGGGCGAGATGATATCGGCAGAGCCCCACTCCACGGTGGCGAAGAAGATGCCGGCGGCGCCAGCATCGACGCAGGCCGCGGCATAGGCGCGCAGGGTCTCAGCGGCGGCATCCAGGGCGGCCAGGAGGTCATCCGGGTGGTCACGCATGAGGCGCTGGACGAACCTAGTGGAGCCGGTGAGCCGGCTCATGACAGCCAGGGGCGAGAAGACGGTCTGGATGAACGGCGCCTCGCCCCGCAGCTCGCGGGCGATGATGGCCAGGGCGGCGAGCTGCTCTCCATAAGCCCCGTGGGAGACATCCAGGGGCCGGATGCGGCGCAGGTCCTCGGGAGACTTGACCGCCGGCTCGATGAGCTCCGGCTGGCGGTCGGGGTAATGCCGGAAGCGGGGGCCCCAGTCCTCGGCGTAGTAGCTGGCGCGGGGGTTGACCTTGATGAAGTCCCAGTCGTACTTGCGGTAGGCCTCGAGGGTAGCCTCAGCAAGGCCCTCCGCTGACCATTCTCGCAGGAAGTCGTGCCACCAGGCGGAGACGGGCACGCGGTCGCCAGCGTCGCCTTTGAGTGCCGCGAAGACGCGCTCTCGTTTGGTCATGGCCATGGCGAGGTTCAGTCTACAGCAGGGTAGGGGCGAGGGTCACGGGTGGGGGCCGGGCGGGCTCCCGCTACGGCTGCGGCTGCCAAGCAGGAGCGTCGCCCTCTGCAAGAAGGGTATAGCCGGAGCCATCGATGTCCATGATCCATATCCAGCTGAATACTCTGGACACCCCTGGCGAGGAGCCGAAGAGCACATGTTGGCTGTCGGGGGAGAACTGACCCACGGTACGGAAGGCTCCGATTTTACTGGTCTGACGAGTAGCAGCATCCCAGGCCCGAAGGCCATACGTCCGGGGCGGATAGTCGATGTCATCTGGGCTCAAGTACAAGAAATGGCGCCCATCGGGGGACCAGCTCCCTCGAACCAATTGCCAGCAAGGGGCATCGGTACCGCCGATAAATACGTCGAATTCTAGCACAAGGGTAGATGCTTCCACGTCATAGATCTGACCCTTAATGGGTGGTTTGTGGCAATCGGCGAGGAGTAGAAAACGACCATCCAGGGACCAGCTAACAGCATCGCCCGGCAGGGGATGCCTCTCGCTGGTGCCGAGGTCGATAAGGAGCTGGCCGTAGGCCAGAAGAGATAAGTTGATGGGGCTCCAGATGGGAGGAGGTTGCGAGAGCGCCAAGACGGACGCCGGATCAGGCTCTAGGACTAGGGGCTGGGCGCCTGGGGCCTGGAGATCGGCGGCCATGTAGCCGACAGACCGGGAGAAGACAATGCGTCGGCCATCAGGAGAGAACGAGGGCTTAGTATTAAGGTCAAGGCTAGGGAACTCAGCGATTGCGTTACCCTCGAGGTCCAACACATCTAGATATATCCCTTCCCTTTTATCTTCGGGAAAGCGAGCCACAGCGAAGTTCTCACCCGTGGGCGACCAGCCCAAGAAACTGATCCCTGCTCCCGGTTCGAGGATAGGGTCACCCTCAGTGGAGACGATAGCGCGGAACTCGTTGTTGCTCTGGATGGCAAGCCTGGAGCCGTCGGGCGACCACTGGAGTTCGACCAGATTGCCATAGCGGTCGTTGAGCTCGAACAGCTTCAGCTTGCCAGAGCCATCGCCGTCCACGACCCAGACATCGCCGTCAGGGCCAATAAAGGCGATGCGGCCGGCGTCGGCAAGCTCCGGCCGCTCTGGATAGGGCAGCCCGCCACTGTGGTGGAAGCGCAGAGAGCGCTCGGGGGCCCAGCCCCAGCCTGCCAGGGCCCACCAGGTGTGGCCTCCGGCCTGATCAGGGCCATCCACGATCAGGCCGACGAAGCCGCCGGGCAGGCAACTCGTGACGAGGTCCGCATACTGGCCTGGAGGACCAATGACGACCTCCAGGCAGCCTTCGGCGGTGACGACCTCCACCCAGTCGCCGAGGGAGAAGGCGGCGGGAGCCACTGTTGGGGTAGCTGACGGCTTTACGGTAGGCAACCGGGTCAGGGTGGACGAGGGGGAGGGACCGTCACCGCAGGCGATGGCCACAAGGGCAGGGACAGCGAGAACAAGCAGCCACTTAGGAGACATAGCAGGCCTCTCAAGACGCCCACTACAATAACGGCCGCACGCTTCCACGGATACGCAGCAACTGCCTTCTCCTAGCCAAGGGGTGGCGGCGAGGCCCTCCGCTGACCATTCTCGCAGGAAATCATGCCACCAGGCGGAGACGGGGACGCGATCGACCTCCTCCCCACGGAGGGCGGCGCGGACGCGATCGGTCCTGGACATGGCAGCGCCCATGGCGAGAGTTAGTGTAAGGGATACGGCTGGCGGGAGGCTAGCGCGGCCCCCCACCCCCAATTGGCTACAGATGGACACAGATGAACACGGATGGACCCGTCGCCGGCCCCGTGGGCGACCCTTCGGCTGCGCTCAGGACAGGCCTGAAGGGCGCCCCTACAGGGCTCTGCAGCATACGGCGGGATCGGGGGGAGGGCGTCGCGTTTGCGCCGGCGGCGGGAAACAGGGTATACTAAAGGCACAATCGCTACTGAGACCGCCGACCCGACCCCTCCGCCAGTCTTTTTCTCATCCCAACCGCGAAAGGAAACCCTCTTTGTCGTCATTCCATAGCTTTGAATTGCGCGCTTCCAGCCGCCAGGCGCTGGCCCAGATGGGCATCGACACGCCGACGGCTATCCAGGCGCGCTCGATCCCGCTGTTGCTGGCCGGCCGCGACGTCGTGGGCCAGGCCCAGACCGGCTCCGGCAAGACGCTGGCCTTCGGGTTGCCCCTGATGGAGCGTTGCGACGGGCAGCTTAAGCAGGTGCAGGCGCTGGTGCTGACGCCGACGCGCGAGCTGGCCCGGCAGGTGGGGCAGGTGCTCAGCGCGCTGGCCAAAGGAACCGGAATCAAGGTGGCGCTGGTCTACGGCGGCCGGCCGTTCGGTCCCCAGGAGTCGGCGCTGGCCGCGGGCGCGCAGGTAGTGGTAGGCACGCCAGGCCGCGTGCTGGACCACCTGAAGCGGCGCACCCTACGCCTGGAACGGCTGGAGGTGCTGGTCCTGGACGAAGCGGACGAGATGCTGGACCAGGGGTTCGCCCCGGACGTGGAGCGCATCCTGGCGATGACACCGCGCAGCCGGCAGACCGCTCTGTTCTCGGCGACGATACCGCCCTGGGTACAGAAGATAGGGGCCCGGCACCTGCTGGAACCGGAGGTGCTGGCCTCTGAGCAGACGGACGGCTCGGAACCCGATATCGACCACGTCGTCATCGAGGCCTACCGGGAAGACAAGTTCCAGGTACTGCGGCGGCTGCTGGAGGAACCCACGGAAGGCGCCACCCTGGTGTTCGGGCGGACCAAGCGGGGCGTGCGGAACCTGGGGCAGCGGCTGCAGCGGCTGGGGCACGATGTAGCGATCCTGGAGGGCGACCTGCGCCAGGAAGCGCGGGAGAAGGTGCTGGAACGGTTCCGTGCCGGGAACGTACCCGTCCTGGTGGCGACTAACGTGGCGGCGCGCGGGCTGGACATCCTGCACATCGAGCGGGTGATCAATTACGAGCTGCCGGAGACCCACGAGCTGTTCACCCACCGGACGGGCCGCACCGGCCGCATGGGCCGCTCGGGGCGGGCGATCACCTTGGTCAGCGCAGTCGATCTGACGAAGTGGCAGGCGATAGAGCGGGGCCTGGGCCGCCGGCTGCCCCGGGTGAGCGCCAACGGCGAGCCCGTGGCAGTCGTGGCAGCGGGCCGAGCCACGAGGTCTAGCAGTTGGGGACGCCGTCGCCGGCTGGGACGCCGGGCGGCGGCCTGGTAGGAGGATGCCCATTGAGCAGGTTGTATGTAGGTAACCTAGCCCACGAGACGACCGAGGCAGACCTGAGGGCCGCCTTCGCCCCGTACGGGGAGGTGGTATCCGCCAGGGTGATGAGCAATCGGCGGGGGCGGACCAAGGAGTTCGGTTACGTGCAGATGGCGGACGAGGCCTCGGCCAAGGCGGCGATGGAGGGGTTGCGCGGGACCCAGATCAATGGACGCACGCCGGACATTGTGCTGGAGGAGGCTTCGCGCCGAGGTGGAGGCGGGAGCAGAGTCGGCGGCCGCCGCCGGCGCTAGAGCCCCGGCTTTAGACGAACAGGCGCCGGACGTCAGCGCCCCGCGGAATGCGGGGCGTTTTTCGTTCTGTTACAAGATAGCCCCGCGCACTGATGGTCATGGAGGAAATAGTACGACAATGAGTGCGTGGTCGGGGGCTGCCGGCTGTCGCGCCGCCGCTCATGGTACGAGAGCCTCACCACGAGCGGGTCGGGGCCTTGGGGCTGAATCCGAGCGGCGCCTCTTCCCGCTCGTCCCGAGGCTCTCAAAGGACGAGCGGAGCGAGAGCGGCCCCCCTGTAGCTGCTGCCATCCAGCCCGATCATGTGCCGAGTCATTCTGTTCATGACCATAAGTGCGCGGCTCAAGGGAAGACAGGACCGGAGGCAGCGGGCGGCCCGCAGGCGTCCCGACGCGAGCGACCTGAGGGTCGCCCCTGCATTAGCCCTTCGCGGCGGGTGGGCGACCGCGAGGGTCGCCCCTACGTTGGCTGGCAACCGCGGCCAGCCGGGCTCAGGGTGGCCCGGTCTCGGCGGGCTCGGAGCGGGCCTCGACGAGGGTGATGTCGCCGAAGGGGCGCTCCTGCTCGGCCCACAGGCCCCCAGCCTTGATGAGCTCCAGGACGGCCAGGAAGAGCACGACGATTTCGGTGCGGGTCTGGCAGCCGGCCAGCAGGAGCCGAAAGCTGACGCGGCCCCGTCGCCGGGCCAGGGTGGTGGCGATCTCTTCGACCTTCTCGTTGACGCTGACGGGTTCGATGTGGAGGACGCCCTCCTCGGGCTCGGGCGGCTGGCGAGCCAGCGCCTCTTTCACCGCCTCCAGGAGGGTATCCAGGGTGACGCCGTGGAGGCCCGGCGGCAGGGGCACGCCCTTGCCGGGGGCCGGCCGGACATACGTGCGGCGCCCCTGCTCTTCCAGCTGGCGGAAGAGGTCGGCGGCGCCCTTGAACCGCTTGTACTCCTCCAGCATCTCGGTAAGCTGGGCGCCCAAGTCCTCGCCCTCGGGCACCACCTGGGGGGGCTCGGCGGAGGGCAGGAGGGCGCAGGACTTCAGGTAGAGCAGCTTGGAGCCGATAGCGATGAACTCGGCGAGGGCGTCGGGCTCCATGTCGCGGGCGGACTCCACGTGGTGCCAGTACTGGTCGGCGATCTCCACCAGGGAAAGGGTGGTTATGTCGAGGCGCTGCCGCTCGATGAGGTCGAGAAGAAGGTCGAGGGATCCGTCAAAGCCATCGACCTTGATGTGCAGCATCTCGCCCATTATATCGAGCCACAGGTCGCCAGACCAGCGAGAACGGCTAAGGGGCGAAGACGATTGTCCCATTTTCTTATTTCGCGGCATCCGGCCAACCAGCGTGTGAGGGCGCAGCATCCGCCATGCGGTTCAGCCTCCGGCCGATGCTGCGCCCCGCACTACGTCAGCTTGCCTTCTTAGCGGGCTGCTTGACCTCCCCGATGGGCGGGGCCAGAGAACGGCCGAGGGCCGCCGCCAGTTTGCCAACGCTATCCATCAGCTTGCGGAAGTTGGCCGGGGTCAGCGACTGGGCGCCGTCGGAGAGGGCGTGGTCCGGGCTGGGGTGGACCTCGATCTGGAGACCGTCGGCGCCGGCGGCGATGGCCGCCAGGGCCACCGGCTCCACCAGGTACCAGCTGCCGGTAGCATGGCTGGGGTCGCCGATGATGGGCAGGTGGCTAAGCCGCTTCACCAAAGGGATGGCGTTGACATCGAAGGTGAAGCGGGTGGCCGTCTCGAAGGTGCGGATGCCGCGCTCGCAGAGGATGACCTGGTGGTTGCCGTGGGAGAGGATGTATTCGGCGGCCAGGAGCCACTCCTCGATGGTGGCGGACATGCCGCGCTTGAGCATGACGGGCTTGGCGCAGCGGCCGACTTCGTCCAGGAGGGCAAAGTTCGCCATGTTACGCGTGCCAATTTGCAGCACGTCAGCGTAGCGGCCCACCACCTCAACGTCGCGGGCGTCCATGACCTCGGTGATGATGGGGAGGCCCGTCTCCTGGCGGGCGGCGGCCAGGATGTGGAGCCCCTTTTCGCCGTGGCCGCGGAAGGCGTAGGGGCTGCTGCGGGGCTTGAAGGCGCCGCCGCGCAGGATGTGGCCGCCGGCGGCCTTGACGGCGCGGGCGGCCTCCAGCACGTTCTCTTCCGTGTCCACGGAGCAGGGACCGCCCATGACGATGACGCGGCCGCCGCCGATCTCCAGCGGTCCCACCCTGACGACGGTATCTTCCTCTTTGACCTCCCGGCTGGCGAGCTTGAACGGCTTGCTGATGCGGACGACGGAGTCGACGCCGTCGAGGACGGCGAACTCATCGAGGAGCTCGGGGTAGAC
>JACPQO010000213.1 GCA_016190405.1 Chloroflexota bacterium
CCGCCCCAGCCCAGCACCCGGTAGGCCCAGACCATCCCCATCAGGTTGCCGATGCTGAGGAAGACCCAGGCCGCCAGCGTCCAGCGGCGCGTGGAGCGGATCCACCAGTCGTCCAGGCGGCCGGTGATAAGGGCGGCCATGGCGAAGGCGAAAGGCACCGTGAACATGACGTAGCCCAGCAGCAGGGTCAGCGGGTGTGAGAACATGTCGGAGGTGCGGAGCAGCGGGTTGAGGCCCATCCCGTCCGGCAGCGCCAGGGGGAGCTTCTCTAGGGGGTTGGAAGCGAAGGCGATGACCCCCAGGAAGAAGGCCAGGATGGCCATCATGATGGCCGTCACGTAGGGGATCTGCTCCCGGTTGCGGCTCTCCCCCTGAACGGTGACGACGACGGCCAGCAGCGATAGGATCCACGCCCAGAGGAGGAGGGAGCCGGCGGCGCCGGCCCACCAGCCGGCGAAGGTGTAAGAGGCCGGCAGGTCGGAGCTGGAGTACTCCGCCACGTAGCGGATGCTGAAGTCGCGGGCGAAGAAGGAGTAGATCAGCGCCGCCGAGGCTATGCTGGTGAGGCCGAAGGTCACGAAGACGGCGTTGCGGGTGCTCAGCAGTAGCTCGTGGATGCGGGCGCGGGCGCCGATGTAGCCGGCGACCGCGGCATAGACCGCGATGATGAAGGCCGTAATGATCGCGCCGTATCCTACGTCTGCCATCAGTCCGTGCCCTCCGCTGGCTGGGTGTCGTCTTGGGCTTCATACTTGCTGGGGCACTTGACCAGCAGGTTCGTGGCCTCGAAGGTCCCGCCCCGGCTTAGCGTCCCCTCCAGCACCACGTCCGAGCCCGGCTTGAAGGCGTCCGGGACGACGCCGGAGTAGACCACGGGTATGGAACTGCTGCCGTCCTTGTCCTTGATGGTGAAGCGGATCGTGTTGGTCTCCGCCTCCTTCTCCACGGAGCCGTCGATGACGTTGCCCATCAGGCGTACCTGCTCGCCGTAGGCGGCGTCGCCGCGGGCCATCAGCTCGCCGACCGAGAGGTAGTAGGTGGCGGCGCCCATGAACGCCGTGTAGCCCAGGTAGCCCATGGCCGCGACCACCACCAGTCCGACGATCAGGAAGCGCCGTCGCCGCAGGAAGCCGCCGCGGCTGCCCGCCGCCGTTGCCGGTCCCATCGCTGCTGATTGACTGTCGCCTACCATTGGTCGCTATCCTCCTGCCGGTTCGCCTATCCCACCTCGCCGAAGGCGGCGGCCAGGAACTCCTCTTCGGCGCCCCTGGGCGCGGCTATCCACACGACCTTCAGGCCGCGCTGGTAGAAGAAGTGGAACTGCTGGCCATCGCTGACCCTGTAGAGCGTCGACCCTTCATAGGTCTGGGCTGTTAGTCCCTGGAACGGCGAGTCGCCGTTTTGGATACCGAGAGCCATCGCATCCAGGAGCCGGCGCGCGTCTGCGTCGGTGGCGGCAGAGGCGACCCATATGGTGGCGTTGCCGTCGTAGTGCGCAACCCAGCCGTCGGAGATGCCGCCGATGGACTTGCCGTGCAGCGAGTTGATCTCGGCCAGCGCTTCCGGCCCCACCATGACGCCGGCGAGCTCGTAGCCGGCGAGTTCGTGGGGCGCCGGACCGGCGTGACTCTCCTGCTTCGAGGCTATGGACCAGAGGCCGGCGGCCACGCTGACCAGGATCACGAAACCGAAGATGAGGGGGACGGTAGGGATGAGGACTCTGGAGCGCCCCCTGCCCAGAGGGAGCGAGCGGCCTTCTGACCCGCCGCTCATCTCCACTCCCCCGCCGGCAGGCGGACGGCCTGGCCGCAGCCGGTACAGAAGGTGGCGTCCCGCCTCACTGGGTGGCCGCAGTGGCGGCAGAAGAAGCTCTGCGGGTCCGCTACCGGCGTTCGCTGGGGCGTAGCCTGGCCCGTGAGCGAGGCGGGCCGGAGGCGCAAACGGCGCGACACCGCCAGGTAGAGGACGGCGCCCAGTACCACGGCCCCGGCCAGGGCCAGGACCAGCACCAGCGACTGTGGCACGCCGCTGCTGGCTTCCTGGGCTGCGGCCTGGGACGAGGGCTCCTGGTCGGGGAGCACAGACGGTTCGTCGGTGGGCCGGCTGTAGGAGATCTTGATGTCTACTGGGGAGTCAGGGGACAGCCCCTGGAAGTTGTAGCTGTAGTGGCGGAACTCCTGGTCCCCCATGATCTCCGCTGGGGCCGGATCGAGCGCAAAGTCTGTGGCCTGCGTGGGTTCCTGGACGAACAAGTCGAGGCTCTGGGTGGGATACGGGGGCCAGAAGCTGAAGCCCAGGTCGCGCTGCCCGGCGCCGGCGACCGACCCGTAGTGGTACTCGACGTAGATGATGCTGGTCGCTGCCTGGTAAGCCAGGGCGGCGTACTTGCCGTCCGGTTCCAGGGTGAACGGGTGACAGATGTGCTCGTTGTCGGGCTTGAGGGAGCAGGCGTGGTCGATGGTGGCGTCGGCGGGGACGCGAATGCGGACGTCAAAGGGGGTCGCGACGTCCTGGTTCAGCTCGCCCCGGTAGGAGACGAAGACGGACGGCTGGTCATACTCGGGCATGACGGAGATGGCCATGTTCACCAGTTGCGGCTGGCTTTCGGCCGTGGTGCTGCTTTGTCCGAGCCATGCCGCGGCTGACAGGGCCAGGCCGATGAGAAGAAGGAGCGGGGCTATTTTCAGGATAAGGGGCAGGAAGCTTGGTCGATCCTTCACAGCCTCGTCCTCCATCGCCGCTCGTTCACCTTCTTCACGTTTGACGCTAGAAGTTTGTGAGAATTTTTACAATGACACCGGCGTCCTATATCAGCGGCGGGAGGGTGTCAATCTTGACTGGGATACGTGTACCAGGGGGCTGGCACCGATAGGGCAGTCTCAGTTGGCGATCTGGAAGGCGAACACGCCCGCGAAGCGGTCCACGACGTACAGCACGTCGCCGGCGACCTTCAGGCCGTGGGGGGCCTGGAACAGGGACCCGGACTGCTTGTCCAGGGGGTCCTGCCTGCCGATGAAACCCTGGTACTGGCCGTCCGGCCCGAAGACCTGGACCGCGGCCAGAAGCGTGTCCGAGACGTACATACGGCCGCTACCGTCCACGGCGACGCCCTTGGGGCGCGAGAAGGTGCCTTCCGTGTCCCCCGCCTGGCCGATCGTCATCAGGAACCGGCCGGAGGGCGCGTACTTCTTGAGGGCGTAGTTGAGCATGTCGACGACGTAGAGGTTGCCCTCGGCGTCCAGCGTGAGGGCCCCAGGGCTGTTGAAGCCGTACTCGCCCGAGTCCCGTTGCCCCAACCCGATGGTGGACAGCAGGCCGCCGTTCTGGTCCAGGTGGAGCACGCGGTTGTTATCCGGGTCGCTCAGGAAGATCTCCCCCCCGGCGGCGACGGCGATGCCGATGGGCCTTAGCTGGCTTGCTCCGGCGGGCACAACGGGGGTGATCACCCGTTCCACGCCGCTATCGGGGTCCAAGACAACGACGTTGCCGGCGCCGGAGTTGGCCACGTATAGCCTGTCGTCGTGGGCGGCCATCGCCATGGGCAGCACCAGCGCGAGCCGGGCGTCGGTCTGCTGGTCCAGCGTCTTCAGCACGCCGCCGGTCGGGTCGATCTCCACGACGCGCCCGTTGTTGGTATCGAGCACGAAGATGCGGCCGTTGAGGGTGGCCATGTCGCTGGGCATGGCGGCGAAACCGGGCGATCCGGCCGCCGCCGGGCCGGCCTGCGAGATGGGAAGCTGCCATTGCAGAGTGGCGTCGAACGTGAGCTGCGTCACCTGCTCCAGCGGCCGCTCGACGTCGCCGAAGGGAAACACGGGCCCCTGCGGCGCGTGCTCGGAAGGCAGGTAGAGGACGCCGATGACGGCGGCCAGCATGGCGGCGGTGACCAGGGCTACCGCGCAGCCCAGGCGGTTGCGCCCGCCCCGAGAAGGGCCCGTCTGCGCCGGTCCCGGAAAGCGGGGAAGCTCGTCACGATCGCCCAGGGTGGACTCCATCAGAAGGGCCTCCGCTCGGGTACAACGGCGGCCCGGATCTGGCGGAGAAGGGTCAGGATGACGGGCGCGCAAAGGACGCTCCTCCCTTGCGCGCCGGCGGGTGTGGGCCTGCAGCTTCCTATCACCGCACACTCTCTCCTATGCCGCTAGCAACAAGTGGCCGTGTACTCTGGAGACGCAAGGCACTCCACTTTGTTCACTTCCAATGAAGCGCACGGCGGGGTGCTCTGCCAATGAACTGTTCGGGCCATATCGGCCCGCACGAGCGTGCCAATCGCTGTGGACGGTTAGGGCTTTGGGCTGGGACAAGGCATGCCTGGTCGTCAGTGGCACGACTCGCAGATCTTGCCCCAGGGCGGTGGCTGGACGCGGTGCAGCTCCTGGCCGTGACAGAGCAGGCAGTCGGTCCGTCCCCCGGCGGAATGCCTGATGTCGGCCTTGGCCAGGCCGGATCCATCTTCCCCTGTGTGGCAGCCGGCGCAGGTCTCAGCGTCCACGCTGGGGCGCGTGTGCACCTCTTCCGGCTGGCGGGTTACGTACTCCCAGACCTGGCGGAGGCTGCCCATCGGGTCGTTCTTGTGGCAGGAGTGGCACGATACGTCGCGGTGCTCACCGGCCTGCCAGCGGTCCCAGGCGTCCTGCATGGTGTGGCAGGTGCGGCAGAAACTGGGGTCATCCTCAATGAAGCGGTAGGCCCGCACCGCTCCGAACACCACCAGCCATACGACGGCGACCCCGGCGAAGGCCAGCGCCACCGTGGCCGGACGGCGCAGGCTCCCGCGCTGGGGATCATTGTGCTGGCCGCCATCTGTCATGCTTGCATGACCCTTGCTGCCATCCCAGCGTAAGCATGGCGGCACAGGGATTCAATGGACTGTTCGGCCCCTTCCTGGCCAGCCGCGGCGGCCATTTTCATTTGACATTTTTTTCACAATCACCGTAGAATAATCGTGCGGGCCGACGCGAGGCCAACGTGACGCTATCGATCCGCCTCAAGCTCGTCCTGGCCTTCAACATTTTCCTCATCGCCCTCGCCGTCCTCGGTTACTTCGTCTACCGCCATCTCGACCGTTCCCGTGACCTCTCCTCAGATGTCAGCGGCGTCCTCACCTCCCGCGTGGAGTACGTGTCGGAGCTGGACGACCTGGTGAACCGGCTACGGTTCATGGAGCTGGCATACTTGACGGAGGCAGACCCTTCTCTTCGCGCCTCCATCGGCGGGCAGACGGCGACGACCATCGGTGATGTCGACAGCACCATCTCCCGCTATAGGGCCACCATCGACGGAGAACCGCCCGCCTCCCTCACGCGGTTCGAAGAGGATTACGGCGCCTACTTGCAGGAGCGAGAGCAAGTAGCCGCTGCCGTAAACGCCGGGCGGATGGATGATGCCTGGGCTGCGTTCAACGCCTCCGGGCCGTACTTCCAGAAGGTGTCAGATGCGGTCTTCCGCCTGCACCGGGACGCCCATGCCGATGCCCAGGCCGCCGCCAGCCATGCCGATTCGCTCCTCGGCGAGCTCCAGTTCATCATGATCGGCGGGCTCGCGGCCGCCTCCCTGCTGATCTTTGCCGTCGGCCATCCCCTCAGCACCGGCATCCACCGCCGGCTGCGCGAGCTCCTGGACGGCATCCGGAGGGTAAGCCGGGGCGAGCTGGACCAGCCGATGGCGGTCCGCGGCAGCGATGAGATCGCGGTCGTGGCCAGCTCGTTCAACACCATGATGGAGTCGCTGCGCTCGGCGCGGGACGAGGTGAGCGCGCTGCACCGTCAGGCCCTGGACATGCAGGAGGAGCGCATCTCGCTCCTGAGGGGCAGGATGGCGCAGGTGGTGAGGGCCCAGGAAGAGGAGAGGCGGCGCGTGGCCCGGGAACTCCACGACCAGGCGGGCCAGGTCCTGACCGCCCTGCAGATGGGGCTGAGCCGGCTGCAGACGAGCGGCCCCACGCCCGAAGTGGAGGCGCTGGCGGCTTCCCTGCGCGAGATGGCGCTGGAGGCTATGAACGAGGTGCGCAATCTGGCCCTGGACCTCCGTCCCAGCGCCCTGGATGAGCTGGGCCTCCCCGGCGCGCTCAAGGACTACGTGGAGACGTTCTCCAGCCGGACGGGCCTGCCGGCCGAATTGAAGGTGAGCGGCGCCCAGAGGCGGCTATCGGCCGAGGCGGAGGCTACCCTCTTCCGTATCGCCCAGGAGGGGCTCACCAACGTGGCCAAGCACTCGCAGGCCAGCCGCGTCCTGGTATCCCTCAGCTTCGCCGATCCGACGTTGCACCTGGTGGTAGAGGATGACGGCGTCGGTTTCGACGCCGAACGGGCCCTCGGCTCCGACCAGTACAACAGCCTGGGGCTGCTGGGCATTCAGGAGCGCTGTCACCTACTGGGGGCCGATCTTCAGATTCGATCGCGCCCCCAGGAAGGGACGAAGCTCATGGTCAGCCTAAAGATGGCGCCCAATGCCGCGCCCGCTTCAGACTGTGGCGAGACCAAGCTGGAGGCGGCGTAGGAGGCGACTATGGACGGCAAGAAGATCGGCGTGCTCTTGGCGGACGACCACCTGATGGTACGCACGGGGCTGAGGATGATCATCGACGCCCAGCCGGACATGAAGGTCGTCGGGGAGGCGAAGAACGGGCTGGAGGCGATCCAGATGGCGGAGCAGGTCCACCCGGACGTGGTGGTGATGGACATAAGCATGCCCAGCCTGGGTGGCCTGGAGGCGACCCGCCGCATCAAGCGCCAGATGGATGACGCCCAGGTCTTGATGCTGACCATGCACGACAACGAGCAGTTCTTCTTCCAGGCGATCCAGGCGGGCGCCAACGGCTACGTCACCAAGACCGCTCCCGAGTGGGAGCTGCTGACGGCGATCCGCTCGGTCGACCAGGGGAACTGCTACCTCAACGCTGGGGTCACCAAGCTGCTGGTCAGCGATTACCTGGAGAGGATCAAGCGGGGCGAGCGGCGCCAGCCCGACGACCTGCTGACGGACCGCGAGCGCGAGATCCTGAACCTGGTGGCCGCTGGCCATTCCAACCGGGAGATCGCCCAGATCCTGAACATCAGCGAGCACACCGTGCACAACCATCGCGCGCGACTGATGGAGAAGCTGGGCGTGCACAACCGGCTGGAGCTGCTGAAGTACGCCCTGCGCCAGGGGATCATCACCGCCGAGACCTGAGGCGTCGCCGGCGTGAAGCGGGGCTGGCGCGGCTAGGACAGCCGGTACCAGCTGTCCATGTGCCTCCTGAGGAGGTCGGCGATTATGCCCCGGTCGGGCAGGGTGTTGGCCATCCCGTAGACCGGCGCCAGGCCGCCCTCCACGGACGGGTTTGCCTTCACATCGGCGATGGATGCCCTCAGGTCC
This sequence comes from Chloroflexota bacterium, assembly GCA_016190405.1. The sequence continues at coordinate 7,360 of JACPQO010000213.1, forward strand.
GTGAGGAGCCGCTCCGCCACGCCCGGCTGGGTATGGCGCAGGGTGACGCACAGATGGATCGCGGCGGGCCTCTGGAGGCCGTTCAGGTTCCACCCCCTGGCGGTCATGGCGTCCATCACCCTATAGATATCGACTGCCTCCGACCCGAAGGCGATGACGAACAGGGGATCGCCGATGACGTAGAGGTCGGGGATGTGCCCTATGCCTTTCTTGATCGCCGCCGCTGTGTCCAGGATCCGTTTGCTGGCCTCCAGGTACCCCCGTTCACCGATGGACACCATGGCCGCCCAGCAGGCCGCCGCCAGGCCGCCCGGCCGGCTGCCGGCGAACGACGGCGAGCAGTATAGGCCGCCGGACCAGTCGGTGGCCGTGAAGTACTGGCAGTGGCGCAGCTCGTGGCCGCGGTAGAGCACCACGGACGTACCCTTCGCCGCGTAGCCGTACTTGTGGGTGTCGGCAGAAATGGAGGTGACGCCCGGCAGCCGGAAATCGAAGGGCGGCACGTCGTATCCCAGCTTCTCGGCCCAGGGCAGGAGGAACCCGCCCAGGCAGGCGTCGGTGTGGAAGCCGATGCCGCGGGCGCGGGCCAGCTCTGACAGCTCTTCGATGGGGTCGATCAGGCCGTGGGGGAACGGCGGCGCCGAGCCGACGATGACGATCGTGTTGTCCGTAATCGCTCTCTCTGTGGCCGCCACGTCCGCCCGGTAGTCTGCGCCCACCGGCACGTGGATGATCCTGATCCCGAAGTACTGGGCCGCCTTGTCGAAGGCGGCGTGCCCCGTGGAGGGGACTATCATATCGGGCTGGGTGATGCCCCTCTTCTCGCGGGCCTGATCCCGATAGGCTTTCATGGCCAGGAGGATGCTCTCGGTGCCGCCGGAGGACACGGAGCCGCAGATCTCCTCCGGCGTGCCGGGCTCGGCGCCCGACCGATCGGCGCCCAGCATCCGGGCGGTCATGGCGACGATCTCAGACTCGAACTTGATGGCGCTGGGCCAGAGGTCCGTGTGCAGGGGGTTGGACTGGGAGTTGATGGCATAGACCTGGTTGAGGAACTCGATGTGCTCCTCGTCACCGTTGTAGACGGAGCCCGAGGCGTAACCGGCGCGCCAGCGGGCGGCCTCCAGGGCGCTCATGTCCCGCATCTCGGCCAGGACCTCGTCGCGGTCTCGGCCCAGCTCCGGGATGCGGGTGTAGGTCTGGAAGCGCTGCCGGTAGGACTTGATGGTGGCCTGCGGCGGGCTGGACTGGCGGCCGGGCTCTGCTTGCAGCGTCATGGCGTGTGCTCCTTCGGGGCGTGACCAGCGATGGGTTGCTACCTGCGGGCGTTGAGGCGGGCATACATGCCCTTGTTGTTCTTGTAGATGTTGAGGAACTCGCCGAAGAGCTCGTCGTAGATCCCCCGGTGGTCTGGGTTCGGGTCATAGGTCTCGGTACTCTCGACCCGTTCAGGGATGTCGGCGAAGGCGAGGTGGCCGAGGGCCACCGCGGCCACGAAGGCGGCGCCGCGGGCGTTGGCCAGGCCGGGGTCCGTGACGCGGCGGATCCTGCGGTCGAGGACGTCGGCCAGGATGTGGCACCACAGTTCTGACCTGGCGCCGCCGCCGATGAAGTTGATGGCCTGGAAGCGCCTCTTCACGAAGCGCTCCACGGCCTGGTTCATCCAGCGGGCGTTGTAGGCCACGCCCTCCAGGACGGCCCTGATCAGGTGGGCGCGGGTGGTGCTGAGC
>JACPQO010000205.1 GCA_016190405.1 Chloroflexota bacterium
GTGGCCGACTCCTACGTCATCCGCGACGGCAAGCTGGCCGAGCCCATCAAGCCCAACACCCTGCGCATCAACGACAACATCCGCAACGTGCTCGCCAGCGTGATCGGCGTGGCCAGAGAGGGGAAGCCCACCCTGGTGTGGGCCGCGGACGAGATCGTCTACGCCCCGGAAATCGCCCTCGACAAGCTACACATAGACGCCATCGCGGAGTACATGGAGACGCTCTGAGGGCGAGAACCTAGCGAGCTCTAATCGGTTTGGGAGATCAAACGCGGCGTCACCAGGAGGCCGGGGACAGGCACTACGGCTTCCCTCTCGGCGTCCACGTCTAGCAGCCACTCCGACAGGGTGATGTGGCCCAAGCGGGGTTCCAGATCCTCCGGCGCAAAGACAACCTGAGTAATTCCCTCTCGACCAGTCACTTTCACCCTTGCATAGCCCATCTCGAACTCTCGAACACTTCCATCGGCGAGCTCGAACTCGGCGCATCCATAGGGATGAACCCCAAGCCTCGTCAGGAGAGATGAAGGCATCGAGGTATTGCTTGAACCGGTGTCCACCAGCGCCTCGACGGCCTCGAAGCGCTGCCCACTCGGGTCGCCCACCTCAATCCGGACTCGAAAGGTGACCATGGCCACCGAAGTATATCACCACAGGGCGGCTAGGCAGCGGCCGCGCTCTTACTCCGCAGGTACTCATCGATGGCGGCGGCGGCCCGCTTGGCGTCGGCCAGCGCCGTCACCACCAGGTCCGCCCCGCGCACGCTGTCGCCGGCCGCGAACACTCCCTCGCGGCTGGTCCGGCCGCACTCGTCGGCCTTCACCGTGCCCCAGTCCGTCGCCTCTAAGCCGGAGGTGGTCTGGTAGAGCAGCTTCTCCACCTTGTAGCCGATGGCGATGACCACCGTATCGACCTGGATTTCGAACTCCGAGGCGATGACCGGGATGGGCCGGCGACGCCCCGACTCGTCGGGCGGGCCCAGCTCCACCTTCTGGAAGCGCGCTACGTGGACCCGATGGCCGTCCGCCGCCACGAAGCGGATGGGCACCGCCTGGAAGATGAACTGGACGCCCTCCTCCTTGGCGTGCCGGCGCTCCTCCTCGCGGCCCAGCATCTCCGCCTCCGTCCGCCGGTAGACGCAGTACACCTCTTCGGCGCCGGTGCGCACGGCCGAGCGCACGCAGTCCATGGCCGTGTCGCCGCCGCCGATGACCACGATCCGGCGTCCCACCTCGATCGGCTCTCGCATGTGCGGCGGCAACTCCTCCGGCGACAGGTTGACCCGCACCAGGAAATCGGTGGCCATGTAGACGCCGCCCAGCTCCTCGCCGGGCACGCCCAGCCGGTTGCCCTCGCCGGCGCCCTGACCCAGGAAAACGGCGTCGAACCCCTGGGTAAACAGCGCGTCGATGGTGATGTCGTACCCCACCCGCACGTTGTAGACGAACTGGACCCCCATTGCGTGCAGGTACTCGACCTGGTCGTCCACGTGGCGCTTGTCCATCTTGAAGTCGGGGATGCCGTAGCGCAGGACGCCACCGGGCCTGGGCCAGGCCTCGAACACCTTTACCCCGTGCCCGCGCCTCGCCAGCTCCTCGGCCACGGCGAGGCCTGCCGGCCCTGAGCCGACGACGGCTACCCGCCTGCCGCTGGGCGGCGGCAGCTCAGGCAGGCGGCGGCCACCGTGCTCCCGCTCGTAGTCGGCGATGAACGCCTCCAGCTTGCCGATGGCGACGGGGATGGCCACCTTCTTCACGACGCAATCGCCCTCGCACAGCCGCTCCTGAGGGCAGAGGCGGCCGCACATGTCCGGCGCCGGGTTGGTGCGGCGGAACACCTCGGCGGCAGCCAACACGTCCCCCTCCTCCAGCTTCAGCAGCGCGCCGGGGATATCGTTGTGAACGGGACAGGCCTTCTGGCAGGGGGCAGCGGGACACTGGATGCAGCGGGTGGCCTCGATCTGCGCCGTCGGCAGGTCGTAGCCCTGGTAGACCTCGCTCCAATTGTGGACCCGCTGGTCGGGGTCCTGTTTGGGAACCGGCTGCGGGGGTATCTTCAGCCGCGCCTTGCGGTCTACGCTCTTCACCTGCGTCGCGTCAGCCAAATGACCTTCCTGCTTACCATTGTAAGACGCGCGGAGTCACTTTGTGAAATCGTTAGCAAGGCGGACTCCGATTCCAGTTGCCAAGGCTGGATGAGCGCGCCAACGGCGAGAGGCCGCTCTGACCCACCACCTGTCCCGGCCCAGATTCCTTCGCGAAGATGTCGCCGGCCCATGCGGACGGAATGGCCGCTCAGAATGACAGTGGACGGGATGCCCGCCTGGAAACGCAGGAAGCCCTAGCCGGCCGCGGCCTCCTGGAGCACGCGAAGGGATCCCCAAGCTGAGATCGTGTCGAACCGCTGCGCCGCTTTACTGGCGTCGGATATGTCAGCCGTCGGTACGGCGCAGGCGGCGCTGGCGCCCCCTCTGCTGCCCGATCGACTCGGCGGAGCGGCCGTAAATGTGGGGGACGGGCCAGCCCTGAAGCACGGCGTAGGTGTCTATCTGCGAGCGGTGATGCACCTCGTGCTCCAGGCACATCATCAGGATCCGCCAGCCGGAGAGAGCGCCGTCGGTGTCGATCATGGGGACGCGGCGGGTCAGCCAGTCGGTTGGCGTGCCTTCCAGGCGGCGGCGGAACTCGGCGGCGGCCTCCTCCAGGCAGGGAACCCAGTCCGCCTGAGAGTTCACGGCCCGCAGGGGGTCGCCGAAGTACCAGCCCTCACCCCGGTAGGCCCGGGCGAAGTAGAGCCGCGAGCCCGCCATGTGCCGCACGATGTCGGTGATCGCCCAGGCGTTCTCGCCCTCGCCTGTTGCCGGCCGGTAGTCCTCGGCGGCCAGCGGCAGGGCGTCGATGTCGCGCACGGTGCGACGATGCACGGCTTCGAAGTAGCGCAGGAAGCTGTCGATGTCGGCGATCATGGGCGCCTCAGGCAGTTCGCGAGGCCATTGTACCGCAGGCAGAGCGGCCTGCGATCACCGGGCCTGGCCGAACAGCCGTCCCTGCCAGACCAGGCCACGACCGGGGGCCAGCAGGAAGGCGGCCAGGAAAAGTGCCGTGGCCGTGAGGACGATGGCGGCGCTGGCCGAGATGTCGGCGTAGTAGGCGACGTACAGCCCGACCAGCGAGGAGAGGGCCCCCACTAGCGAGCCGGCGGCCATCATCCAGGGCAGGCGGCGGGCCAGTAGCTGCGCCGTGGCCGCCGGCGTGATCAGCAGGGCCACCACCAGTACGATGCCGACGGTCTGCAGCCCGATCACCGTTGTGAGGGCCAGGAGCGTCAGGAGGCCGTACTGGAGGGTCCCCACGGGCAGCCCGGCGGCGGCGGCCATAGAGGGATCGTAGGCCGTGAACAGTAGCTCCTTGTAGAATAGCGCCACCAGTATCAGCACCAGCGCGCCCACGCCCAGGATCAGCCGCACGTCGTCCCAACCGACGGCCAGCACGTTGCCGAAGACGTAGGAGAACAGGTCGACCTGGTAGTTGCTCTGCCGCGAGACGATGGCGATGCCCAGGGCGAAGGCGGCCACGAACAGGATGCCGATGGCGGTATCGTAGCGCACCAATCCCCGCCGGCTGATGAAGCCGATGAAGAGAGCGGTGAGGATGGCGGCGATGGCCCCGCCTAGGTAGAGGTTGCCCCCCAACGCGAAGGCGACGGCGACCCCCCCGAAGCTGGCGTGGGGGAGAGCATCGCCGATGAAGGCCATCCCCTTCAGGATGACGAAGCTGCCCATCACGGCCGCCACGACGCTGACCAGGGCCACGGCGATAAGGCCCCGCCGCATGAACTCGAACGTCCACGGCTCCCGCAGGAAGTCCACGATCTCGTTCATGGCCCGATGAACGTCCTCTCGCCGCCCGGCAGCACGAACAGGTGCCGCTCGAAGGCCGCGCTCAGGAGCTCCTCCGTGAACACGTCGCCCGGCCGCCCGAAAGCGACGACGCGCCGGTTGAGGAGCACGGCGTGGTCGAAGTCCGCCGCCACGCAGGAGAGGTCGTGGGTGGCCACGAACAGCGTCTTCCCTTCCTTGCGCAGCCTCTCGAACAGACGTAGCAGGTCATGCTGGGCGGTGGCGTCCAGCCCGGCCAGCGGCTCGTCCAGCAGCAGCAGGTCGGCCTCCTGGGCCAGGGCGCGGGCGATGAGGGCCCGCCGCTGCTCGCCGCCCGACAGCTCGCCGATGCGCCGGCCGGCCCGGTCCGCCAGCCGCACCCGCTCCAGCGCCGCCATCGCCACCTCGCGGTCGCCGGCGCCCGGCCGTCGCAACAGGCCGATGCGCCCGTACCGGCCCATAAGGACGACATCGAAGACGGTGACGGGAAAGGCCCAGTCCACCAGGTCCGACTGCGGCATGTAGCCCAGGCGACCATGGTTCGGCCGGCCGCGGCTGCCATAGACGAACACCTGGCCCTGCGACGGTTTGTGCAGGCCCAGGATCACCCTGAGCAGCGTGGACTTGCCGGAGCCGTTGGGGCCCACCAGGCCGGCCAGACAGCCCGGCTCAATGGTGAAGCTGACCCCCTCCAGGGCGGAATGTCCGTTGTAGCCTGCCCAGACATCGCGGACCTCTACAGCCTGCGCCGGGCCGCTGGCGTTAGCCACCGGCGCCGCCCCCCAGGCAGCGGGCCAGCTCGCCCGCGTTGAAGCGCATCATCTCCAGGTAGGAAGTCACCTTCTTGTCCAGGGCGTCGCCGTACAGGGTGCATACGTCCACGCCGGTGTCAGCGGCGATCTGTCTGAGGGTCCGGTCCGTGAAGCCGGGCTCGGCGAACACGGCGGTCACCTTCTCGTTTCGGATGGCATTCACCAGCTCGCGGATGTCGCCGGGGCTAGGCTCCTGGCCCTCCGTCGGCGTCACGAAACCCACCAACTCCAGCCCCAGGTACTCGGCGAAGAAGGGAAAGGCGTCGTGGGTAGTCACCAGCTTGCGGCGCTCCGGCGGGATCGAGGCGACGGCGTCTTCCAGCTCGCGGGACAGGTCAGACAGCTCCGCCTGGTAGGCGATCAGGTTGGCCTGGTAGAGCGTTTTGTCCGCGGGGTCGCTCGCCGCCAGCGTGCGGGCGATTTCCTGGACGTAGACGACAGCGTTGTCCACGCTAAGCCAGAAGTGAGGATTGCTGCCCTCGAACAGATCGGCGTAGCGGACCAGCGTCGCGCCGTCCCGCAGGTTGTCCACGATGGCGCTCTCAAAGCCCGACTCCAAGTCGGCGCCGTTGATGAACACGATGTCCGCCTCGGTGA
>JACPQO010000217.1 GCA_016190405.1 Chloroflexota bacterium
CCCTGCGCTACCACCACTGACGCCGCCGGCGGGCCACCATGAGGAGACCGCCCAGCGCTACCAGGGCGCCTGCCGCCAGGACGATGACGGGCCACGAGGACTGGCTCTCAGGCAGCGACCCGCCGGCCGACGGCAGGCCGGCGGCCGTGAGCGTAGGGCTGGCCGTAGGGGTGGGAGTGCTCACCGCGGCTGCTGAGGGAAGGACTACCAGCAGCGCCTCCATGGATGGCTGGTGGGCGCTACAGTGAATCTTGAAGGTGCCCACCTTGTCCGCCGTGAAGCTCACCACCGTGAGCTGACCCCTGGTCACGGTGAACTGGGGCACGTACTCCTCAATGTGCGACGGGTGCGACGACCCGTTGACGCCCCAGATCCACAGCTCCACCTCGTCCCCCTCGTTGACCAGCACGGTCCCCGGCTCCCAGCGGTACGTCGATGTCTCCCAGCGCCCCGTGGTGTCCGGCGGCTTCAGGAGGTAGCCGCCGCCGGGCGGCGGCGTGGTGGCGGGAAACGGCTCTGAGCTGGTGCCGCCCTTGTACTCCACGGCGCTCATGTAGATGACCTTCTTGGGGCTGGCCGCCGCCGGCCGCGCGCTGCGGCCGCCGTCGAGGGTCAGCCAGGCGCCAGTCGCGGCGACGACAGCCAGGACCAATATCCCGAGGGCCAGCGCCAGGCGAGTGCGTCTCATCTTCATTCCTCACTTTCCGGTGCGACAGGGCGAAGGAGCCCTGCCGAGGCCACTGCGTGCATCCCTAACCGCTACGGGAGGACTATGAGCAGGGCCTCCATGGATGGCTGGTGGGCGCTGCAGTGAATCTTGAAGGTGCCCACCTTGTCCGCCGTGAAGCTCACCACCGTGAGCTGACCCCTGGTGACGGTGAACTGGGGCACGTACTCCTCGATGTAGGACGGGTGCGACTCCCCGTTGACGCCCCAGATCCACAGCTCCACCTCGTCCCCCTTGTTGACCACCACCGACCCGGGTTCCCAGCGGTAGGTCGATGTCTCCCAGCGTCCCGTGCTGTCCGGCGGCTTCAGGAGGTAGCTGCCCCCAACCGGCGGCGAGGTTGTGGGATAGGGCTCCGAGCTGGTGCCGCCCTTGTACTCCACGGCGCTCATGTAGATGACCTTCTTGGGGCTGGCCGCCGCGCCGCCATTCAGGGCCAGCCAGCCGCCAGCGGCAGCGGTCGCCGCCACGACCAATATGCCCAGGGCCAGCGCTATGCGCATGCGTCTCATCTCTCTCCCTCCAGTGTGGGCCGGCGCAGAGCGATGCTCCGGCCATCCAGCGCTCGTGTCTAAGGTGAGAGTAGAGACATTGCGCCGCCGCTCACAACGGACTCAGGTATCGTTATCGACCGGTCTCTGGTCGGATTCACCGTGCGACCTACGTCCCGAATCTGGCCTTATCTCGCCTGCCATCGCCCCAATTTGTTAGCCACAGATTGACACAGATTGGACACAGATTCCCCTCCCCACCTCGCGCGATTGGCCGCGGATGGACGCGGTTGAGCGCGGATGAGGGGCGTCGAGCGCCCGTATAGCTTAGCGCTGACCTTCGGTCCATCAGGGCGCCCGAAACTTTCCGGACTCGTCGAGCTTTCTTATGCTCGCAAGGAATTCGCCGGGGATAGGCTGTCTCGGAAATGGATTCGGCAGGACGCGCCGAAGTGTAACCACGCTCTGCGCATCGTGTTGATATTGTAGCCACAAGACGGCTATCATGTAGCCACAATGGCTACTGTAAGCATTCGCGAGCTGAAGAACCGGCTAAGCCACCATCTCCGCCAGCTCGAGCGGGGCGAGCAGATCACCGTGACCAAGCGGGGAAAGCCTGTGGCCACCATCACCCCCGTGCCCCAGGCTGAGGAGAGCGAGCAGGCGCGGCTGCGGCGCAAGCTCCAGGAGCTGCAGGCGCAGGGGATCATCGCCCATATCGGAACTAAGCCCAAGGGGCTAGCGAAGCCGGTGAAGCTCATCGGCGAAGGCCCGACGATCTCGGAGATGGTCCTCGAGGACCGCGGTTGAACCTGTACCTCGACACCAGTTCCCTGATCAAGCAGTACCTCCAGGAACCGGGAACGGATATGGTCAAGCGACTGGTCGCCGAGGCGTCCAGCGTCGCTACCTCTTTGGTCTCCTACGTGGAGGCGCGCAGTGCGCTGGCGCGCGGTCAGCGGGCAGGGCGGCTGAACGCCCCAGAGCACGCGCGGGCCGTTGCCGGGTTCGAGACGGACTGGCGCAGGTACACCACGATCGATTTGGCCCCTCATCTCGTCCAACTGGCGGGGGACCTGGCAGCGAAGCACTACCTGAGGGGGCTCGACGCCATACACCTGGCCTCTGCGCTCACCCTTCGGGACAGCCTCGGCGAACCCGTAACGTTCTCCGCCGGGGACGAGCGGCTCATGGCCGCGGCCGCAGCCGAAGGGCTGGCCATCCCTTGACCCATAACCCGGACCCACTCCCCCTTGTTCCCTGTTCCCTGTTCCTTGTCCCATAATGGGGCCATGCGCATGTCTCAGCTCTTCGGCAAGACGCTGCGGCAGGTGCCCGCGGAGGCGGAGAGCCCCTCGCACCAGCTCCTGCTGCGGGCCGGCATGGTCGCCCAGATCGCCGCCGGCGTCTACGCCCACCTGCCCCTGGCCCGCCGCGTCCTCCACAACATCGAGCGCGTCATCCGCCAGGAGATGGACCGCGCCGGCGGCCAGGAGATGCTGGTGCCCGCCATCCTGCCCATCGAACTGTACCAGCAGAGCGGCCGCGACCAGACGATGCGGGAGATCCTCTTCCGCCTGACGGACCACCGCGAGCGCGAGTTCGCCCTGGGGCCCACGCACGAGGAGGCGTTCGTCGAGGTCTTCAAGCGCAACGTGCGGTCGTACCGGGACCTGCCGCTGCTGGTGTACCAGATTGCCCCCAAGTTCCGCGACGAGCCGCGGCCCCGCGGCGGCCTCATCCGCCTGCGCCAGTTCACCATGAAGGACCTCTACTCCTTCGATGCCGACTTCGAGGGGCTGGACGTCTCCTACGGCAAGATGTACGAGGCCTACGCCCGCATCTTCCAGCGCTGCGGCGTCCCCACGATTCCGGCCCTGGCAGACTCCGGCGCCATGGGCGGCCGCGATACCCACGAATTCGTATACCTCACCGAATACGGCGAGGACACCTGC
>JACPQO010000004.1 GCA_016190405.1 Chloroflexota bacterium
CAGTCGATATGTGAGGGGAGCGCTCCTGGGCGCGGCGGTCCTGGCGGCGCTGGTGCTATTCTCCGGGGATCAGCAAGCGCCAGCCGGCATGCGGAGTTCCCTGGTCATGGACGTGGCGGCCGCCGGCTCGCCTACCGCCGGGGGCTACGCCGTCAGCGCCTTCATGACGTCGCCGGCGTTCAACCAGATCGTCGACCTGGCCGTGATGCCCGGCAACGCGGGAGAGGCGGTCGTCATCACCCAGAAGGACGCCCGGCTGTGGCGCATCTCGCTGGCCGACGCCTTCTCACCCACCCTGTACGGCGACCTGTCGGCTATCGTGGGCGGCAGCGGCTCGGAGGAGGGGCTACTGTCGCTGGCCTTCTCGCCGAACTTCGCGAGCGACGGCCGGCTGTACGTGTACTCCACTCGGGGCAGCCCCCAGCCCAGCGTGCTTTCTCGCTTCCAGGCCAGCACGACCGCTGTGGACGCGGGCAGCGAGGTGGTGGTCCTGGAGGCGCCGCAGCCGTTCAGCAACCACAACGGCGGCCGCCTGCTGTTCGGGCCGGACGGGCACCTGTACCTATCGCTGGGGGACGGGGGCAGCGGCGGCGACCCCCTGGAGACGGGCCAGGACAATACGGACCTCCTGGGCTCGCTGCTGCGCCTGAAGGTGACCGGGGAGGCCACGTACGCCGCCCCGCCGGACAACCCCTTCGTGGGCCAGGCCGGCGCCGATGAGGTCTGGGCCTTCGGGCTGCGCAACCCCTGGCGCTACAGCTTCGACCGCTTATCGGGCGACCTGTGGCTGGCCGACGTGGGCCAGGGCGCCTGGGAAGAGGTGGGGAAGATCGTCGCGGGTGGCAACTACGGCTGGGACTGCTACGAGGGCTTCGCCTCCTACGAGCCGGCCGGCTGCCAGGGGGTCTTCCAGTTCCCGCGAGCGGTGTACGGCCACAGTCAGGGCTGCGCCGTCACCGGCGGCTATGTCTACCGCGGCGCCGCGCTGCCCGATCTCTACGGCTGGTACGTGTACGGCGATTTCTGCTCCGGCAGGATCTGGGCGGTCGACCCCAACGGCGCGGGCGACCCCGTGCTGCTGGTCGACACGACACTCAATATCGCCTCCTTCTCCGAGCTGTCCGACGGCGAGCTGCTGCTCTTGAGCTTCGACAATACGATCTACCGGCTGGGCTGCAACCAGGAGATGGACGCCGACGGCGACGGCCAGGGCGATGCCTGCGACCGCTGTCCGGCGGTGGCCACCACCTGGGTCGTGCCCGCCGGGGACGGCGATTGCGACGGCTGGACGGACGCCGACGAGGGGCTCATCGGCACAAGCCCCGGCTCCCGCTGCGGCGGCGCCGGCAGCTGGCCGGCGAACATCAACAACGACGGACCGTCGGCCAATCAGGTGGACATCTTCGATGTGAACAGGCTGAGGCCGCCGGTGTTCTTCAGCGCGGCGCCGGGGCCGCCCTACCAGCCGCGCCTGGACCTGAACCCGAACGGCGTCATCGACGTCTTCGACGTGAACCGGATGGCGCCGCCGGTGTTCTTCGCCACCTGCGTGCCGTAGACGGGTCGGGGGGTCAGGGGTCACGGGGCGCGGCGAGCGATGCCGCCTGACCCACCGCCGCTCGCCGCCGCTCGCCGCTGGTGTCCTTCGCCACCTGCGCTCCTTGGGGCGAGACAGGAGACAGGGGGTGGGGCCACGGGGCCCGCACAACCTTCCCGGCGGCCCGATCCCCCTTTTCGCCTGCGTGGACGTTCGGGAGAACTCGCTGACAGACTGGAATCCAGAAAAACAGAAAAAAACCTCCGCGAAGTACTTGACAACATTCTCGGGAGGACTATAATTGGGCATCATAGTCAAGGCAGGCGGGCCACCGGCCTTGGGGGGTGTCTTATGATTCGCAAGGCTGTGCCTTTTGCCGTGATTGCGGCAGGGATCGTCCTGGCCGCTATCCTAGGAGTAGTGCTCCTCTTCCGCGGGCCGGGCGGCAGCAGCCAGACCCAGGCCCAGGGCGCGCTGCCAGCGACACACTACAAGTGCTACGGGATCAGCGCTCCGCCTGGACCATCCCTTCCCAGCGTCGTCCTGGAGACCCAGTTCGGCATCGAGGAGAACGTCCAGCTGGGGCGGGCGGTGAACGTCTGCGCGCCGGCCCTGAAGAACGGACTGGGCGATCTGACTTTGCCCGACCTCAAGTGCTACGAGATCACCCTGAATGGGACGGACCCGCCCTTCATCGTCAACCTGACGGACCAGTTCGTGACCCAGCCCGACGTCCCGGTGGGCGCGGCCAAGATCCTGTGCGTCCCCGCCATCAAGACGGTAGTCCCCGCCACGCCTGCCCCGGGGTCAGCGCCGGCGGCGCCCCACTACAAGTGCTACCAGATCACCGGGACCGCGCCGGGGTTCAGGGTGGACCTGGAAACGCAGTTTGGCTTTGAGCAAGCGGTGGAGGTCGGGGCGCCGCAGCTCCTGTGCGCCCCCGCCATCAAGACCCGAATGGGAGCGCCCGTCGGGGAAGGCGACCTGAACTGGCCCCACCTGAAGTGCTACGGGATCACGGGCGCAGCGCCCGCTGTTTCCCCTATTAACCTCACAACGCAGTTCGGCATCGAGGAGAACGTACTCGTGCAGCAGCCGCAGATGCTGTGCCAGGCGGCGTTCAAGGAGGTGGTGGAGCCGCTGTGGCACTCCAAGTGCTACAGCATAACGGGGCCGCCGCCATCGGTGCCTGGGGGTGTCCGGCTCCAGACCCAGTTCGGGGCGGAGAACCACAGCGTGGGCCCGCCCAACCGCCTCTGCCTGCCCGCGATCAAGACGCGGATTGACCGGCCCGGCTCCGAGGGGAGCCTGACGGCCTTCCCGCACCTGAAGTGCTACACCATCAGCGGGTCGGACCCACCCCAGGTGGTGAACCTGACGGACCAGTTCCAAACGCAGAACAACGTGCAGGTGGGGCTGCCGATTGCCCTGTGCGTGCCGGCCCTGAAGGCGTTAGCGCCGAGCCAGCCGTCGGGGACGTTACCCACGGCGCCTCACTACAAGTGCTACAGCATAACGGGGTCGGCGCCGTCCGTGCCGCCGCTGACGCTGCAGACGCAGTTCGGGACGGAATTGAACGTTACCGTCCAGCAGCCCTTCATGCTGTGCGCACCGGCCCTCAAGACCGTCGGCGGGGTCACCTACGGCGACATGAACGCGCCCCACTTCAAGTGCTACACGATAGCGCCGCCGCCGATCAGCAGGACCGTCAACCTGAGGACGCAGTTCGGGAACGAGAGTAACGTGCTGGTGCAGCAACCGACGGGAATGTGCGTGCCGGTGACGAAGGTGGTGCTGGGGCCTATCAACACGCCCACCGCCACGCCAACCGCCAGCGCCACGCCCACGGCCACTCCTACGCCCACCGCCACACCAACGCCCACGTCAACACCTACGCCCACCCCGACGGTCACCACCCCACCCTGGTGCCCGCACCCGGTGCCCTGGAAGGTGCCGGTGGGGGACAACGACTGCGATGGCTGGACCGACGCCGACGAGGGGATCATCACCACAGACCCCACCAAGCCCTGCGACCTGGACTGGCCGGCCAACATGAATAACGCCGGGGTCAGCTTCAGGAAGATCGACATCTTCGATGTGAACGCGCTGGCGCCGCCGGCGTTCTTCAGCACGCCGGCCAACCCCAACTACAGCGTGCGCAAGGACCTCAGCGCCGGCCACGCGGCCACGGACCCCAAGATCGATATCTTCGACGTGAACAAGCTGGCGCCGCCGGTCTTCTTCGCGACCTGCGTGCCGTAGGGGGAAGGGGGAAGGAGGAAGAGGGCCGCGGCGAGCGATGCCGCCTGACCCACCGCTCCACCACCCCCCATATCCGCTTCGCGTAGGGGCGTGGTTCGGCGTCAGGGCGTGGTCGGCGCTCAGGATGACAGGGCGGCGGATGGCGCCGCCGGTGTTCTTCGCGACGTGCGTACCGTAGAGGTGAACCAGAGAACCAGCGCTGTCGGGCGAATGCCGGGGGCGGGAGCAGGGTTTCGCGTTTCGGGTTTCCCGTTATGTACGTTAGGTTGCACTTAACGTACGCGTCATGGTATCGTGACGCTCGGCCTAGCGGCCGAGCGGGAACAGGGAACAAGGAACACGGAACAAGAGCTCCACACCCCGCATCGAGTAGATGGACTTCCGCTTCTCGCCCCAGGAAGAGGCCTTCCGCCACGAGGTGCGCGGCTGGCTGAAGGAGAACCTGCCCTCGGAGTGGCAGGGCGACCGCCTCACCCGCGACCGCGACTGGAACGTCTACCTGCAATTCGCCCGGCGGCTGGCCAAGAGGAAGTGGGTGGCCCCCCACTGGCCGGCGGCGTACGGCGGCCTGGGCCTCAGCATCATCGAGCAGCTTATCTTCAACGAGGAGATGGCCTACGCCAGCGCCCCCGTGGGCTACAGCGCCATCGGCGTGGGCTGGGCCGGCCCCACGATCATCGTGTACGGCACGGAGGAGCAGAAGAAGCGGCACCTGAGCGCCATCACCAACGCCGAGACGATGTGGTGCCAGGGCTTCTCGGAGCCCAACGCCGGCTCGGACCTGGCCTCGCTGCAGACGCGGGCGATTCGGGACGGCGACGACTACGTGATCAACGGCGAGAAGATCTGGACCTCCGGCGCCCACCTGGCCGACTGGTGCATACTGCTGGCCCGCACGGACCCGGAGGCGCCCAAGCACAAGGGCATCTCCTACTTCATCGTCCCCATGAGGGACGAGAAGGGCCAGCCCTACCCGGGCACCTCCGTCCGCCCCCTCTACAACATGGCCAACACCCACGAG
>JACPQO010000208.1 GCA_016190405.1 Chloroflexota bacterium
GCTTCCTCCACCCGGCCGGCGATATCCGCCAGGGTGCCCACAACGGTCGTCTGTTCGGGAGTCGTGCCCCAGCGGATGACCGCGACGGGGGTATCGGGCGCTCGTCCGTGGGCGACGAGCTGGTCGACCACGTCCGGGAGCGTCTTGGTGCCCATGAGGACGACCAGGGTATCGACGGCAGTGGCCAGCCTCTCCCAGCGGAGAGCCGATTCGGGCTTGGTGGGGTCCCTTCGGCTCGGCTCAGGGCAGGCTTCGTGGCCCGTGATGACGGCGAAGGACACGGCGACGCCGCGATGGGTGACCGGAATGCCGGCGTAGGCGGGCACGGCGGTGGCCGAGGTGACGCCGGGCACGACCTCGAAGGGGACGCTGGCGGCGCGCAGGGCCTGCGCCTCCTCGCCGCCCCGGCCGAAGACGAAGGGGTCGCCGCCCTTGAGCCGGACGACGCGCTTGCCCTGGCTGGCCTTATCGACCAGCAGTCGATTGATGGTCTGCTGGTCCCAGTGGGGGCCGCCGCCCTCTTTGCCGGCGAAGATGAGCTCCGCACCCGGGCGGGCGTGCTCCAGCAGGCGCGGGCTGACCAAGCGGTCGTAGACGATGACCTCGGCTTGGCGTATACGTTCCAGGCCGGCGACGGTGATGAGGCCGGGATCGCCCGGCCCGGCGCCAACGAGGGAGACGAGGCCGATGGCAGCAGAGGCTGGAGGCTGGATCCTTCGGCTGCGCTCAGGACAGGGGTTGGAGGTTGGACGGTCCTCTGGCTCGCTCATGACGTCGTCTCTATCAGAGCAGCCGCGCCCTGCTCGATGAGCTGCTCGGCGAGGCGGGCTCCCAACACCTCGGCGTCTGCGGCTGGCCCCTTGATCTCGCCGCGGATGAGCCGCTCGCCGGTGGGATCGGCCACGAGGCCACGCAGGTGTAGGCGTGGCGGGTCGCCGCGATCAGGGGCGCTGACACCCGCCGCGTTGTCGCCGCTGAGAACGACAGCGTACGCAGCGGTGGCGGCCTGGCAGCCCCCGCCCAGGCGGCGCTCGAAGGCGCGCTCGGCGGTGACAGCCGCGCGGGCGTGGCCGTCGTCGGCGGCGCGGACGAGCTCCGCCGCTTCGCCGTCGTCACTGCGCACCTGGACGGCCAGAGCGCCCTGCCCCACGGCGGGGAGCATGACTTCGGGCGGCAGGATCTCGGCCGCCCTGTCCAGCCAGCCCAAGCGGGCCAGGCCGGCGGCCGCCAGGACCACGGCGTCGTACTCGCCGTCCTGCACCTTGCGGATGCGGGTGTCCACGTTGCCGCGGATGTCGGCGACGCGAATGTCGGGCCGGTGGGCGCGGAGCTGGGCGGCGCGACGGGGGCTGCCGGTGCCGACGACGGCGCCCGCAGGCAGCTCAGAAAGGCGCAGGCCGTCGCGGGACACCAGCGCGTCCCGCGGGTCTTCCCGGCGGGCAACGGCCGCGATGACGACGCCCGGCGTCTCCTGGCTGGGCAGGTCCTTCAGGCTGTGCACGGCGATGTCGATATCGCCGGCCAGAAGCGCCCGCTCCAGCTCGATGACGAAGACGCCGCGCCCGCCGATCTCGCTCAGGGAAGCGCGAGACCTGTCGCCGGCGGTGTGGATGGTGCGGACTTCGAAGCGCGCGCCGGGATTGCGGGAACGGAGGGCTGCCAGGACTATGTCGGTCTGGCGGAGGGCCAGGCGGCTGCCCCGGCTGCCGGCGACGAAGAGCCGGCCCTGAGCCTGTCGACGGGTGCGTCCTGACACAACGCCCTGCCGCCTGGCTAGGGCTCCCGCCGGGGCCGCGCTGCGTCCGGGTGCACGTCGAACAGGTCCTGCAGGGCCTCCATGTAGAGGCCGGTATCGGCGCCGTCCTTGAGACGGGCGATGGGGCGGTCGAGCATCTTCTTCACGATGGCCGACGTCATCGCTTCGATGCGCTGTCGCTCTTCCTCGTCCAGGTCGGGCAGGCGCCGGAGCGTCCGCTCCAGCTCGCGGCGGCGGATGGCCTCGGCGCGCTCACGCAGGGAGGCGATAACAGGGACGACGTCCAGAGACCGCCACCAGTCCAGGAAGGCCACGACCTCCTCTTCGATTATGGCCTCCACCCGCCGGACCTCACGCTGGCGCCCGCGCAGGCCGTCCTCGGTGACGGCCTCGATGTCGTCGATATCGAACAGCTGGACGCCGGGGATCTGCTTGACAGCGGGATCGATGTCCCTGGGCACAGCGATATCGATGAAGAGGAGCGCGTTGCCGTTGCGCCCCGCCATGGCGAAGCGCACCTCCTGCGGGCCCAGGACGAAGCCGCCAGCGCCGGTGCCGCTGATCACGATGTCGGATTCGGTCAGGGTCTGGCCCAGGCGCCGGTAGGGAACGCCGGCGGCATTGGGGCCGATTCCGGCGGCCAGGGCGGCGGCGCGCTCATAGGTACGGTTGGCCACCAGGATGCGCCCGGCGCCGCTCTGGGCCAGGCTCTTGGCGGCCAGCTTGCCGGTGCTGCCGGCGCTGATCACCAGCACGGTCTTGCCGGCCAGGTCCCCCAGCCCCTTCCTGGCCAGCGCCACCGCGGCCGAGCTGACCGATACGGAGTAGCGGCCGATGCTGGTCTGGCTGCGGGCCCGCTTGCCCACGGCGATGGCGGCGTGGAACAGGCGGGAAAGGACGCCGTTCAGCGTATTGGCCTCGGTGGCGGCGGACATCGCCTCGCGGACCTGGCCCAGGATCTGGGACTCGCCCAGGACCATGGAATCGACGCCGGCGGACACGCGAAACAGGTGGCGCATGGCCTCCTCGTGCCGCAGCACGTAGAAGCGCGAGCCATCAACCTCAGCGGCCTTCTCAGCGATAAGCATCTCTACGAGCCGCTGGCCATCAGCGGGGCCCGCAGGGGCTGTCGCATACAGCTCCGTGCGGTTGCAGGTGGACAGCAGGACGGCGCCGCCGATACGGCCACCGATCCTGCACAGAGCCCCCGGCAGCTCCTGCGACGAAAAGGCCAGTTTCTCCCTCTCCTCCACGGGCGCCGTTCGGTGGCTGAGGCCAACGCAGGTGATGATGGTCGAGTCCCGTTTCATGATTGCCCCGCCGGTTGCAAGAGCGAGCGGAGGAGCCGCTCCTTGGCCTGGGCGCGACGGCCGCCGGCCAGCAGGGCCCTCAGCTCCCCGTCGAGGGCGGCGTTCCAGACCTGGGGCGGCACGACAACGTTCTTCTGGCGCAGCTCGGCGCGGACCTCGGCGGCCAGCTCCAGGAGGAGGGCGTAGTCCTCGGTCAGGAAAGCCTCCAGCTCCTCGCGCATCTTGCGGGCCATAGCCGGGCTGCCACCGCTGGTGGAGACGGCGACGATGATATCGCCGCGGCGGACGACGCCGGGCATGATGAAGTCGCAGTTGGGGGGGTCGTCTACGGCGTTGACCCAGACGCCACGCTCCTTGCCTTCACGGGCGACGGCGGCGTTCACGGAGCGGTCGTCGGTGCCGACGAAGGCCAGAGTGTAGCCTTCCAGGTCGCCGGCGCGGTACCCGCGGGCGATGTGTCGCGCCCTCCCGCCTGCGATCAGGCTGGCCAGATCGGGATGCAGTTCGGGGCTGACCACCGTGACGCGGGCGCCCGCCTCGAGAAGCCCTTCAACCTTGCGCAGGGCCACTTCGCCACCACCGATGACCACCACCGGCTTGCCGGCGATGTCCAGGAAGACCGGGTAGTAGCGCACGCTACCTCCAGGTCGCGCTCTCCACGGGCACGAGCTCCAGGGGTTCGGGCAGGACCGTGGTGTCGTCGCGGGGAATGCCCAGCTCCTCGTGGCTGAGGTAGCAGGCGGGATCCTCGGCCCACATGTCGCCGTAGTAGGACCAGGCGCGGACGCGCAGGTTGCCGTTGCAGATCTCGAAGTAGGGACAGCGGGAGCACTTGCCCTTGATCTTGCCGTGGCGGTCCTTGAGCACCGCCATCACGGGGTCGGAGGTGTCCGGCCATATCTCGCTGAAGGGCCGCTCCCGGACGTTGCCGAAGGTGTAGGCGGACCAGAACTGGTCGGCGTGGACGTTGCCCAGGGGATCGATGTCCGCCACAGCGACGCCGGACTGGTTGCCGCCGTTCCACTTGAGCATCTGGTATATCTCCTCCGCCCTCTCGGGCTGCCGTTCGAGAGCGCGCAGGTAGAGGTAGACGCCATCGGTATGGTTGTCGACGGTGAGGATATCCTTGGTGATGCCGCGGCGGTGGAAGTCCTCCACGTGGTCGAAGATCTTGTCCACGGCGGCGCGGGTCTCCTCGGGCGCCAGGTCCGCGCCGTGCTTCTGCTGGAGCCGCTCGCCACGGCCGGCGTAGGCCAGGTGGTAGAAGCAGGCCCGGGGGATGTCCTCCTCCTCGATGAGCCGGAAAATCTCGTCGATGTGCTCGTGGTTGTAGCGGGTGAGGGTCATGCGGATGCCCACGCGGATGCCCTCGGCCAGGCAGTTGCGGATGGCCTGGAGCGAGGCCTGGAAGGCGCCCTTCTTGCCGCGGAACTTGTCGTGGACCTGCTCGGGGCCGTCGATGCTGATGCCGACGTAGGACAGGCCGAGCTCCTTGAGCTGGCGGGCGACATCGCGGGTGATCAGCGTACCGTTAGTCGAGAGGACGCCGCGGATGCCCTTCTCCTGGGCGTAGCGGATGAGCTGGAACAGGTCGCCGCGTAGGAGGGGCTCGCCGCCGGAGAAGAGGATGACCGGCGCGCCGAACTGGGCCAGGTCATCGATGACGCGGAGGGCCTCCTCGGTAGTGAGCTCGCCCTCGTACTCCCGGTCGTGGGAGTCCGTGTAGCAGTGGGCGCAGAAGAGGTTGCAGCGGCGGGTGAGGTTCCAGACCACAACCGGCTTCTTGTCCTGGGAGTAGTGCAGCAGATGGGCCGGGAGCCGGCCGCTGTGCCGCCCGAAGCGCAGGGCATCGCCGGGCGTTGCGGTCCCGCAAAGGAGCCGGGTTACGCCTAACATAGGGAGCCTTTCTAGTTAACGGGACTTGGTTGGGGCGGCGGTCGCGACCTCTTCGTAGGTCTCAGCGATGGCCAGGAGGACCTGGTCGGCCAGGTTGGAGAGGAGGTCCCACACCTCCACTGCCTGCTCGGCAGAAAGATCGCTCCTCTGGGCAACCTCCATGGCCGTGTCATCCAGCCCCTTGCGGAAGAACGTGAAGGCCTCCAGAACGTCGCGCAGGCTGAGGCCGTCGTGGATCACTTCGCGGCCGTATTCCTGGCCGATCTCGCGGGCCTCCTCGGAAAGGCGGCCCCGCTTGGCGCCCCGGGTGAGGTATTCGGCGACCAGGTTGACCAGACGCCGGCCCATGGGGCGCAGCCGCTCGCGGTCCTCTTCGCGCAGGTTGGAGTACCAGGGAGCCGACTGGCTGCGGCCCCGCTGCAGGCGGCGACGGATTCGGGCCAGGGCCAGGTTACTGAGGGAGCTATAGGGCTCCCGCGCGGCCGACCCCTGCCCGGCGACCAGGGCGCGCAGGTCGTCCTCGGAGAAGCGGCGGTGGCCGCCGGGGGTGCGGAAAGAGCGGACGTGGCCGGCGTCGGCCCAGCGCCGGAGCGTGGACTCGTTGACGCCGAGGAGCTTGCAGGCCTGGCCCAGGGTGATCCAGCGGGTGTTCAAAACTTCGGGGTCGTCACGATAGCGAAGCACAGCGAACCTCACTAACTCTCAATAGCCCAAATGGGGGCGTCGAAACCTTCTGACCAGATTTTATGGTGGCGCCTTCTCCGGTGTCAAGCGGATGTGCCCAAATTTCCTGTCAATCCGCGCGTAGCGAATGCTGAAGGGCGCGCCCTCAACTGGCCCCTTCGAGGGCGGCGCGCGTATACGGGAGGAGCGTGCTGATGACGTCCACGCGGGAATCCAGGTGCTTGCCCAGGCCGCTGAGGAGGCCGGTGACCCGCATGATGAGCAGAAACTCGCGGGGGATCTCCACGAAGGGGTTAGAGCGAACGGCGCGGGCCACGCGGGTGTTAGCCTCGGCGACGAGGTCACGGTCGGCGTAGGCGCGGCCGGGGACGCTGGTCTGCATGAAGGCGCGGCCGATGACCAGGTAGGGCGTCGGGTCGTCCGAGCGGCGGACGCGGAAGCCCAGGTCGTGGAAGGCCTGGACCATCTCGTCGGGGTTCCAGGTGAGCATGGCGTTGACCAGCTTGGCGTAGCCCAGGCGGAACTGGTCGTCGAGCTGCCGGCAGAGGCCGAAGTCGAGCATGATGAGCTTGGGCCCGGGCAGGACGAAGAAGTTGCCCGGGTGCGGGTCGGCGTGGAACATGCCGTGCAGGAATAGCTGCTCGCAGTAGGCGTCGGTGACGAGTTGGGCGACGGCCTGGGGTTCGATGCCCTGGCGGTGCATCCCTTCGACATCGGTGATCTTGACGCCCTCCAGGTACTCCATGACCAGCAGGCGGCGGGTGGTGTACTCCCAGATGATACCGGGGACGATGATGTCATCCCGGGCGGCAAAGTTGCGGGCGATGATCTCGGCGTTGTGGCCTTCGTTGATGAAGTCCAGTTCCAGGGGGACGTTGCGGCTGATCTCCTGGATGATGGGGGTGAAGTCCAGGTTGCGCTCCAGGACGGAGAGGATGCGCAGGAGGGTGCGGATGCTCTGGAGGTCGGTGTGGACGATGTCCCAGATGCCGGGGTACTGGACCTTTACGGCCACGTCGCGGCCATCCTTGAGGCGGGCGTGGTGGACCTGGGCCAGGGAGGCGGCGGCGACGGGCGCGGTGTCGAAGTCTGCGAAGACGTCCGCCAGGGGGCGGCCCAGCTCGCGGGTGATGTGGCGCTCGATGAGGCGGAAGGGTTTGGGGGGGACCTGGTCCTGGAGTCGGGAGAGGATGCCGATGTATTCGTCGGGGATGAGGTCAGGGCGGGAGCCGATGGCCTGGCCAAACTTGATGAGGAGGCCCTGGCGTCGGACGGCGAGGTCGTAGAGGCGGCGGGCGGCCCAGGTGTGGTGCTGGGAGCGCCGGGCCTCGGCGTCCTTGAGGCCGAGGCGGGTCTCGGCCAGGGAGATGGCCTTGTAGCCCAGGTAGACGCGGGCGGCCAGGGAGGATACGGAGAGGAAGCGGTCGAGGCGGCCGGATGTGCGCACGATGCTATCGTGCGCGGGTCAGGGGTCAGGGGTCAAGGGACGGGGGCCGAGACAGGAGACAGGAGACAGGAGACAGGAGACACGAGACAGGTGGGTCAGGGAGGGCTGTTTGATGGACCGGGCGGCGCGGGTTCGGTGTTTGATGGTGCGGGCGGGAGAAGGGCGTTAAGGACGCGGTCCGAATCTGAGGGTTGGGAGTCTGTATGACCGTGTGTGAGGCCGATGAGGGCCTCATTCAGGAGGGTGTAGAGGATGTGGGCGGCGGTGCGCTCGGCCTGGCGGCGCTGGTCGCGCTGGCGGCGGGCGAGGCGGATGAGGGCCTCCCGGACCTCGGGGATGGCGGAGAGGAGGACGAGGAGGCGCTGCACCTGGCCGGAACGCCGGCCGTGCCTGAGGGCGTTGAGGTTGCCGGGCTTAGCGCCGGCGCCGGGGCGTCGGCCGCCTCGGGGCATCGGGGGCAGCTCCTTTCGTCAACGGATAGGGAACGGATAAGCGGATGGGGCTGTGTTCATGGTAGGCGGTGCGCGGCAAGAGGTGGAAGGGGGAGGTGGCAGGGGGGGGGCTGTCAACGGATGGGGAACGGATAAACGGATGCGCTGCGGCTTGATGGTAGGCGCGGCGCGGGGAGAGGTGGAAGGAGGAGGTGGCACGGGGGATGTTGACCGAGGCCTGGGTTGCCCCGATAGTGGGGACAAACAGGGCAGGCGCACTGCCTACCGGGAACTTGACGGCGATGGTAGAATAGATGTTCGGTCGAGGCGGCATACACGGATGAGTTGGCTGGCAGCCGATGGCTAAGAGTGACCTGCCGTTCGGGAGCGAGTTCTCTCCGTCTCAGGTAGAGTTGTCAGAAGTCCTCGATCTGGCCAGACGGCACGGTGGGGACTGGAAGGCGTTTGAAGCGGCCGTCCGCGCACGGTATTTTGAGTCCTACCCCACTAGCGACTACAACCGCGGCAAGCTCGCGAACAACTGCAAGCTTGGGATGATTGCCTACGGAACCATCGACCGCGATGCCCAGCTGACTGACTTCGGTGAGAGGCTGTGGCAGTTTCGAGATAGTCCACACGTTCTATACGGGGAATTGGCACGGCACATTCTGGTTGACCTGCATGGTCTCGCGCTTGTCCAGACGGCGCAGGACATGGAGGCACGGGGGGAGAAGGTGACGCTAAACAAGTTGCGGGAGTGGCTGGGGGAACGGGGAATCGTGTTCCCTCGCGGTGGCAAGCACCCGAGCATCATGCGCCTCTGGCTTGAAAGAGCGGGTGTGTTTTTCACCAACTCCTGGCGGGTGAACGGCGAGCGCCTCGGAGAAATCGTGGGGGCGAGTACGGAGGAGATCGAGCGACTGGGGAGCCTAAGCCCGGAGCAGCGCGCATACTTGAAGACCCTAGCCAACATGGGCGGCACGGGCCCTTGCCCATCCAATGAAGTGGAGCAGCTTGCTAGCCTGACGTACGGCACGAAGTTTGACGAAAAGAACTTGCCGAAGAGCGTTCTGTACCCGCTGGAAGCGGCAGGCTTCATTGTTCTGACGCGGGGGACCAAGCGGCCAGGACGCGGCGCGAAGCCCTTCCTAGTAGCACCCACCGAGAAGTTCGCTTCCGAGGTAATGACCCCCGTTATAGAAGCGCTAGAAAGGCAAACGGGCGCGGAGCTGCGACCACTGCTGCGCAAGCCTCTCAGGGAGATCCTTCAAGAGGTGGATGGAGAGGATAAGTACAGGCGCGGTCTGGCTCTGGAAGCTCTGGCGTTCTATTTGATGAGGTTGGTTGATTTGGCGTACGTGGCTACACGTCTGAGGGGAGCGGCTACCGGCGGCGCTGAGGTGGACGTGATCTTTGAGGGGAGAAGACTGATGTTCTCGCGGTGGCAGGTGCAATGCAAGCACACTGCGAGCGTGTCGCTGGACGATGTGGCTAAGGAAGTCGGGTTGACACATATGCTCAAGAGCAACGTGGTCGTCATTGTGTCCACTGGGGTGGTTGGGCGGGAGGCACGAAGATACGCGCAAAGTGTAATGAAAGACAGCAATCTCCAGATCGTCTTGGTCGAGCGAGAGGACCTTGGCGCGATACGAGACAGACCAGCACACGTAGTTGACGTGTTGAATCGAGAAGCGAAGAGGGCCATGGAAATCAAGAGGCTTCAACTGGAGTAAGAGTCATGTTCGGGCGTTACTACGAAACGAAACACGGGATAGCCTATTTGGGCGACGCCAGGGAGGTTCTGGCGGCTGGCGAATGGGACGGCGCGGTGGACTTGATAATGACCTCTCCGCCCTTCGCGCTCCGGCGGAAAAAGGAGTATGGAAATGTTGAAGCTAGCAGGTACACGGAGTGGTTCCTAGACTTCGCGAAGCTCTTTCACAGGGTGCTGAAACCAGATGGCAGTCTGGTTATTCATATCGGGGGCAGCTGGAATCACGGGACGCCTACCCGGAGCCTCTACCAGTACGAATTGCTTGTAGATTTGTGCAAGCAGGCGGACTTCACGTTCCATTTGGCGCAGGAGTTCTTCGTTTTCAATCCGGCGCGGCTTCCGAGCCCAGCTGAGTGGGTCACCGTCCGACGCGAAAGAGTGAAGGACGCCGTGGACTGTGTTTGGTGGCTGAGCAAGGTAGCGCACCCGAAAGCCGATAATCGTAGAGTGTTGCGGCCGTATTCCGAAAGCATGGAGGAATTGCTGCGCCGCGGGTACAAGCCCATGCTGAGGCCGAGTGGTCATGACATTTCTCCAAAGTTCGCAAGAAGGAATGAGGGAGCCATACCCCCGAATCTTCTGGAGATCGCGAACACGGAGAGTAACAGCCGCTATTTGCGCGCCTGCCGGCAGTCGGGCACAAAGGCGCACCCAGCGCGTTTCCCGGCGGCCTTGCCAGAGTTCTTCATCAAGTTCCTTACCGTGCCGGGGGACCTTGTTCTAGACCCATTCGCGGGGAGTAACGTTACGGGTGAGGTATGCGAGAAGCTGGGACGGCGGTGGATGGCCATCGACATCGCCGAAGAGTACTTGCGGGGCTCGAAATTCAGATTCGATGAGTTCATGCTTGGCGACTGGGCCGATGCAAGAGGGCAGCCAACTTTCGTTCTACGAGATACACCGGAATATCGAGGGGCGCCGGCGGAGCCAAGTCCGTAGCTGGCAGTAGGCATCCTACAGATCACTCCCACATCGCCCCCCTACTTGACATTCCCGCCCACTGGTGCTTCCATAGATGTAGTCGATGATGATAATCTGTAACATCGATTATGTCGAACGAGAAGGGCTGCCCCGCCCCGATTCGGATCGGGGCCTGATGCGGCTAATCCCTAGCGAAAGGAGGTGATACATATGGCAGCGATTACTCCTCGTGTGCGATGGGGCTCTCGAGAGGTGGACTGGACGTGGGTCCCGGAGAGCAGCAGCGAGATCGCCAGCGTCGGGCGCCGGATGTTCGGCGAGGCGCTGGGGATGGTGGCGTTCACGTTCGTAGCCGGGTCGGCGCTGGTTATCAATCGGATCACGGACGGCCAGTTGGGACTTCTGGGGATGGCGGTGGCGATCGCTCTGGCCTATGCAATTATCGTTTTGGCGCTGTACCCGGTATCGGGCGGCCACATCAACCCGGCGGTGACGCTGGGGCAGGTGGCGGCGCGAAGGATGCCGCCGTCGATCGCGGTGCTGTACATGGCAGCGCAGGCCGGCGGCGCCATCGTCGGCGCGCTGCTGCTGGAGCTGATCTTCCGGGACTTCCTGGACGGCGTGTCGAGGGCGGCGTCGCTTTCGTTCGCGGGCGAGATGGACAGCTGGACGGGCGGTTTCCTGGAGGCGATCCTGACGTTCCTGCTGGTGACGGCGTACTTCCGGGCCTTTGTGGACCCGAAGGGCGACGCCAGGCAGGGGCCGATGGCCCTGGGGCTGGTGGTGCTGGTCTCGTTCCTGGTGGCGTTCCCGCTGACGGGGGCGGCGCTGAACGTGACGCGGGTGTTCGGGACGGACCTGGTGGCCGGCCACTGGAGCGACTTCTTCGCCTACTGGATCGGGCTGATCGGCGGCTTGGTGGCCGGTCTGGTGTACCAGCGCCTGTTCGCGGGGGGCGAAGAGGAAGCGACGACGTAGCGTGTAGCCGCAAATCGGCAGTCCTTCTCGCACGATGAGGGCCGGGCTCCGCAAGGGGTCCGGCCCTCGAGGTTCTGGGCCCTCTCCCTTGCGAGGGAGAGGGAAGCGGAAGGCGGCGCGAGCGGGCGTCCCTGTGGGATAATGGCCTCGTCTTCTGGGAGGAGGCATCGCATGCCCAACAACGTGACGTGCATCAGGTGCGAGCAGGAGCGCGAGGGGCTGGAGTCGGCGCCGATGGGCGGGCCGATGGGGCAGCGGGTGCTGGCCAGCATCTGCGCGGACTGCTGGGGCGAATGGCGCGAGAC
>JACPQO010000020.1 GCA_016190405.1 Chloroflexota bacterium
CAAGGGCTGCGCCTGACGATCGCCCTGCCCGGCGGCGAGGTGAGCGGCCGGCTGCCGCTATTGGGGCTGTACAACGCCTACAACGCCCTGGCGGCAGCCGCCACCGCTGTCGCGCTGGAGGTAGGCGGAGCCGCCATCGAGAAGGGGCTGGCGTCGTTCACGGCGGCCTTCGGGCGGCAGGAGCGGCTGCTGGTGGACGGCCGGCAGGTCCAGGTGATCCTGGCCAAGAACCCGGCCGGCCTCAACCAGGTGCTGCGCACCATCACGTCCGATGGCTCGCCCAAGGACGTGGTGCTCCTTCTGAACGATAACATCGCCGACGGCCGCGACGTGTCCTGGATCTGGGACGTGGACTTCGAGCTGCTGGCCGGCCAGACGCGGTCCCTGACGGTCTCCGGGACTCGGGCCTGGGACATGGCGCTGCGCCTCAAGTACGCCGGCGTGGACGCCTTCCCGCGGGTGGAGCCCGACGCCGCCCTGGCCCTGCGCCAGGCCCTGCGGGCGACGGCGCCGGGCGGCACGCTGTACGTTATCCCCACCTACACCGCCATGCTGCGGGTCCGGGAGCTGCTGGCCCGCTGGGGCCGCGCGGCTGCTTTCTGGCAGGAGGATTGAGCGCCGATGAAGCTGCGGCTGGCCCACCTCTACCCCAAGCTGATGAACATCTACGGTGACCGCGGCAACATCCTTTGCCTGGAGCGCCGCTGCGCGGAGCGGGGCATACATGTCGAAGCCGAGGCGCTGGAGCTGGGGGACAAGCTGCGGCCGAAGGAGTTCGACCTCATCTTCATCGGCGGGGCGCAGGACGTGGAGCAGCGGCGGGTGGCCGAGGACCTGGCCGGGGTGAAGGGCGCGCCCCTGCGCGAGGCCGTGGAGCAGGGAGTGACGCTGCTGGCCGTGTGCGGCGGCTACCAGCTCATGGGCCGCTTCTACCGCACGGCGGAGGGGGAGGAGCTGGCGGGGGTGGGCGTGTTCGACCTGTGGACGGTCCACCCGGGGCCGCGGGCGCGGCGCTTCATCGGCAACGTGGTGGTGGAATGGCAGGGGAAAACGCTGGTGGGGTTCGAGAACCACGGCGGCCGCACCTACCTGGGCCCAGGGGTTACACCCCTGGGCCGCGTGGTCGCCGGCTTTGGCAACAACGGGGAGGACGGCGGCGAGGGGGCAGTCCAGGGCAACGCCTACGGCACCTACCTGCACGGCTCGCTGCTGCCCAAGAACCCGGCCCTGGCCGACCTCCTGATCGAGACGGCGCTGCGCCGTCGCTATCCGGACGTTGCCCTGGCCGGGCTGGACGACCGGGTGGAACAGGCGGCCCACGCCGATGCCGTGCGCCTGGCCACCCGGCGCGGTATCATCGCAAGGGGAGGTTGACCTTATGACCAGAGTGACACTGGAGGCGCCGGACATCTCCTGCGACCATTGCATCGCCAGCATCCAGAAGGCGGTGACGCGGCTGCCCGGCGTCCGCTTCCTGGAGGGCGATCCGGCGGCCAAGCAGGTCACGCTGGAATACGACCCCGGCTCCGTACAGTTGGACGCCATCGAACGGGCGATGGAGGCGGAAGGTTACCCGATAAAGCGGTAAACGGGTGCACTGGACGATCAGGCAAAGGGCGGCGACAGCGGCGGCAGCGACGATAGTGGTCGCCCTGGCCGTGCTGGACGCCTGTAGCGGCTCCGGAGCGACGGTCACCACCCCTTCCGCGACACCTTCGCCCAGGGTCTCCGCCACACCTTCGGCCACGGCCAGCGCCACGCCGGCCCCTTCGCCGCCATGGACCAACACGGCGACGCCCAGCACGAACGGGACGGGGTCGACGCCGACGGGCCCGGCGGTGTCCGGCTTCGTCCTCCCCATCGAGGGGGCCTGCCTGCCGGACTACGACGCCCTCCTGCCCAACGCCCCCCGCCCCTACCGGGCCGGCGTCCACGAAGGGATCGATCTCTATCCCGGACAGGCCTGCGCGGACATCGCCGAAGGGACGCCGGTGATGGCGGCCAAGGCCGGGGCCGTCATCCGGGCGGACCGGGCGTTCGTGGAGATGACCCCCACCGAGCTGCAGGAATTGTTGACCCGTTCCCAAAGCCAGGGCTATACTGACGAGGCGGCGCTGGACCGTTTCCGTGGCCGCCAGGTGTGGATCGACCACGGCGGCGGACTGATCACCCGCTACGCGCACCTCAGCGGGATAGCCCCCGGCATAGACGTGGGGACGGCGGTAGAGACGGGACAGGTGGTGGGCTACGTGGGGAACTCGGGGACGCCGGAGGCCGTCAACGCCCCGACCACGGAGATGCACCTCCACTTCGAGATACGGGTGGGGGGCTCTTATCTGGGGGCGGGCCTGCCGTCAGACCAAGTGCGGGCCCTGCTGGAGCGGGCGTTCTCTTCTCCCTGAGCGATCATGGCGGACAACCTACAGGCTTCTGAACCCCTGGGGGCCGAGCCAGCTCCCCTGCCGCGGCGAGCAGGGCGCGGGCCCTGGCGAACGGTCATCTTTCCCCTCCTGGTCATCGCCGCCATCGCCGCCGTCATCTGGTGGATCGACTACCGGCCCGGCGGCGGCTCCAGCAGCTCCACCGGGGAGCGCTACGGCCCCGTGGAGCTGCCGCCGGCCCTGGTGGCCGCGGGCGCCGACGTGTCGCCCAAGGAGGGCGCGCTGGCCCCGGACTTCCTGCTGGAAAGGCTGGACGGCGGCGATCTCCGCCTGAGCGACTACCGCGGCCAGCCGCTGGTGGTGAACTTCTGGGCCACCTGGTGCGCCCCCTGCCGGCGAGAGATCCCCCAGTTCGTGAGCGCCTACGACCGCTTCCGCGACCAGGGCCTGGTGATCATCGGCGTGAACCTCCAGGAGAGCAAGAGCATCGTCCAGAACTACGCCGATGACTTCGGTATGAAGTTCCCCATCGCCATCGACCGCAGCGGCGAAGTGGCGAAGCGCTACCGGCTGTTGGGGCTGCCCATGACCTTCTTCATCGACCGCCAGGGGGTGGTGCGCAGCGTGTTCGCGGGCCCCTTCCTGGAGGAGAGCCGGGGAACCAACGTCCAGGGTGCCATCGGGGCCAGCGATCTGGAGCAGCGGATCGCGGAGATCATGGAGTAGCGGTGGCGACCGGAAAAGCGTTGCCGGGAGAGGGCGCCAGGACAGCGGCCGGCCCTGGCTGGGCCAGGCCGCGGCTGCTCGTGAACCCCCTGCGGGCCGTCTGGTGGCTGTTCACCAACGTCCGCTTCGCCATCTTCCTGCTGGCCCTACTGTCGGCGGTGAGCGTGCTGGGGGTTGTGCTGCCCCAGGTGCCGTCCAACGTCCGCGGCGACGCCTTCGCCGAAGCGGACTGGCTCCAGTTCCAGGAAGGGAAGTTCGGGCCGTTTACCGACCCCATCGACCGGGTGGGGCTGTTCGATATCTTCCACGCCCGCTGGTTCGCTATGATCCTGGCGGTGACGGTGGCCGCCACGGGGGCCTACGTCGTCAGCCGCTTTCCGGGCATCTGGCGCACCGTTACGGCGCCCCGAAAGCGGGTCCCGGACCGCTACTTCCAGATGGCGCCGCACCGGCTGGATCTGGCCACGGCGCTGGCGGCGCCGGCCCTGGAACGGGCCCTGCGCCGGCATCGCTACCGCGTCGATCGCTTCCAGGAGGAGAACGCGACGTACCTGTTCGCCGACCGTTACCCCTGGGCGCAGATGGGAACGCTGCTGACCCATGCGGCCGTCATCATCTTCATCGTGGCGGCGGTGGTCAGCCGCATGGACAGCTTCGAGGCGCCCCTCTTCCTATCGGAGGGGGCCACGCTGCCGGTGTTCCCGGTGCGGGACGCCAACCAGATGCAGGTGCAGCTGGTAGACGCCCATGCCGCCTTCAGCGCCGACGGCCGGCCCCTGGACTATCGCTCGCAGCTGGTGATCTACGAGCGCGGCGAACAGGCGAAAGAGTGCGCCTCCACGGTGAACACGCCGTGCAGCTACCGGGGATACCACTTCTACCAGGCCGCCTACTTCGGCTTCGGGGCCGCCGTCCAGGTGCGGGACCTGGCCAGCGGCAACGTCGTCTACCGCGAGACCCTGGCCCTCTCCGACACCCTGCCTTCGCCCCACGTCGTCATCCGCGACGCCGCCGGCGCCGTGCTCCTGGACGAGCGGCTGCTGCTGACCGACACCTTGAGCACCGACCAGTGCACCTACGACGGCACCCTGGTCCGCCTGCCCGGAGAGCGGTTGCTGACGGTCGGAGTGCAGCGGCCGGCTGGCGGCGGGCGCTGGCGGCTGGCGCTGCTGGAGCCGGGCCAGGGAGAGCAGACGGCCCGCCTATCGCTGGATGAGGGCGGCATGGGGGAGACCGCCGGCCTGGAGGTGTCCTACCTGGCGACCGGCAAGGCGCCGGCGGCCCTGGTGCCCGACTTTCCGCTGCCTCCCACGGTAGAAGGGGGCGGGCCGGGCCAGGCGCTGTTGCAGATGAGCAACGTCGTCTACGGCACGGCCACGGCGTCGGAGGGGACGACCGTGGAGGGGCCGGCGCCCTCGGGGCCGCCCAGGCTGACGCTGGTGGGGCTGCAACCCCAGGCCGTCAGCCTGGAGCCGGGCCAGAGCGTGACCATCGGCGGCTACGAGTACACCTTCCTGGGCCAGAGCGAGTTCGCGGGCATCCAGGTCAAACGGGACCGCAGCGACACGCTGGTCTGGGCCGGCGCCGGCCTGATCCTGGTGGGGCTACTGGCCACGTTCTGGGTGCCCAGAAGGAGGCTATGGGCTAAAATAGCGCTGGGCCGCACCCTTCTGGCCGGGCAGGCGGCCAGCCACGCCAACTATACTCGGGAGCTGCGCCGGCTGGCCCGGGAGGCCGGGGCGGCTGTGCCCGAAGAAGCGGAGGACGACGATTAACGCCCTGCTGCTGACCATCAAGATAGGCCTGGACCCCACCCTGTTCGAGGTGGCGGGGCTGGAAGTCACCTGGCACGGACTGTTCACCGCGGTCGGCGTCATCGCCGGCGTGGCCGTGGCGGCCTGGTTCGGGCGCAAGGCTGACTTCCCCGAGGACACCGTCTACAACGTGGCGCTGGCCCTGGTCATCGGCGGCATCATCGGCGCCCGCGGCCTCTACGTCCTGGAGCACCTGGACACCTTCCGCGATGACCCCGGCGACATCTTCCGGGTCAATACCGGCGGCATATCCATCTACGGGGCCCTCATAGGCGGCACCGTCGGGGCCTGGCTGTACGCCTACCTGCGGCGGATGCCCGACATCCCGCGGGCGGCGGATATCGCGGGGATGGGCGGCATCGTGGGGATGGCCGTCGGGCGTATCGGCGACATCATCAACGGCGAGCACTTTTCGAGCAGCACAGACCTGCCCTGGGGGGTGGTCTACACCCACAGCAACAGCC
Organism: Chloroflexota bacterium; assembly: GCA_016190405.1. The sequence continues at coordinate 5,386 of JACPQO010000020.1, forward strand.
CCAGCTTCGCGCGGTTCGGCGGGGCGGCGGCGGCGCCCCAGCACCCGGCCGTGGCCTACGAGATGATCGGCGACCTCCTCATCTTCGCGCTACTGGTGCTCATCTACTTGCGGGTCAACCGGAGCGGCATCACCTTCTTCGCCTGGGTGTTCCTGTACGGGTTGCTGCGGGTGCTGGTCAGCTTCCTGCGCTTCGATGACATCGTCCTGCTGGGGCTGCGCACCGCCCAGATAGTAGCGGTGGTGGCCATGCCCATCGGTCTGCTGGGGATGCTCTACCTGTGGCGGGTCCCCTCGCGGGAGGAGCGCCTGAGCCGCGCGGAGCGAAGGCGGGCGCTGCGCGAGGAGGCGGCGGAGGAGCGGTCCGGGGGCTGATGAAGGTCACCCTTTACACCAAGGAGGAGTGCGGCTTGTGCCGGGAGGCGGAGGAGCTCCTCCGACGATTGGCGCGGAAGATCCGTTTCGACCTCGAGCTCGTAGATATTGAAGGCCATCCGGATTTGCATAGCCGCTACTGGGATCGGGTGCCGGTGGTGGCGGTGGAGGGAAAGGAGGTGGCGGCGGCCCCGCTCGATGAGGGTCGTTTGCGGGCGGTGCTTAGGGCATAGCCGCAAGGGACACGACCTATAGACGGGCTCGATGGGGACCGGCCCAAATTCACCCTGAAATTTTTCCATCAGTGTCTTCCCAAGCTAGAAAAATAATGGTAGTATAGCATTGCAATCGTCAAGGTACCGGAATGTGACGTATAGACATGGCTATCGAGAATCATTGGTATCTCGTTTCCAGCCACGGCGCCGTCCTCTTCTACATCGCCGTTAGCCCCGACTGCACCATCGGCGACATCGCCGACTCCATGGCGCTGACCCGGCGCACCGTGTGGGGTCTCATCGGCGACCTGCGGCGGGGCGGGATGCTGCACATCCGCAAAGAGGGGCGCCGCCATCACTACACCGTCAACCTGGACGCCCCCTTCAAGCATCCCACCCTGAACGGGCTCCAACTGCGCGTGGTGATGGGGGAGCTGGTAGCGCGATACGCCCGCGAAGCCGACCGCGAGCCGAGCCTGGCTTAAGCGGACTCCCCGGCGCACGTCTTCGCATCGGGCCGGCGGCGACTTTCCGTTGACAGCCCTTCTCTCTCTGTGCTAGCATCCCTAATAATCGAATAGACGGCCTCTTATCCAGAGAGGTGGAGGGAACGGCCCTGTGAAACCCGGCAACCGGCCGGGGCACGCCACAAGGCGCGCCCATGTACGGTGCCAATGCCGTCCCGATAACGGATCGGGATCGATAAGGGGAGGGACTAGCGGCCTCTTCTCTACACCGGAAGAGGTCTTTCTTTTTCGCGAGGCCATGGCACAAGCTACGATCCCACAGACAAGAGTGATGGCGATGGCAGGGGCCTCCGCTCCGGCCCCGTCCGCAGACGGGAGGCCCCCGCCGGGAGCTGGACCGTTCGCCCAGACGGGCGCCCGTCCGGGCGAGTCTGGAGGGTCGCCGTCATGACCTTCGCCAAGAACCTGAGATGCCGGGAATGCGGGCGCTTGTACCCGCTGGACCCGGTGCACGTGTGCGAGTTCTGCTTCGGGCCCCTGGAGATCTTCTACGATTACCAGGCGCTGGCCCGGATGCTGACGCGGGAGCGGATAGAACACGGCCCGCCCACCATGTGGCGCTACGCCGACCTGCTGCCCGGCGAGGCGGATACCGCCGTGGACATCGGCACCGGCATGACGCCGCTGCTGCGGGCGGCGAACCTGGGCCGCCTGCTGGGGCTGAACCGGCTGTATATCAAAAACGATTGCCTGAACCCCACCTGGTCGTTCAAGGACCGGGTGGTCTCCGTGGCCAGCAGCGTGGCCCGCCAGTTCGAGTTCGACACCCTGGCCTGCGCCTCCACCGGCAACCTGGCCAACAGCGTGTCGGCGCATGCTGCCCGGGCCGGGATGAAGGCCATCGTCTTCATCCCAGCGGACCTGGAGCAGGGCAAGATCGTCGGCTCCGCCGTGTACGGGCCCACCCTGGTGGCCGTGGACGGCAGCTACGACGAGGTGAACCGCCTCTGTAGCGAGCTTTCGGACAAGTACCCCTGGGCCTTCGTCAACATCAACGTTCGCCCCTACTACGCCGAGGGGAGCAAGACCCTGGCCTACGAGGTGTGCGAGCAGTTGGGCTGGCGGGCGCCCGACCACTGCCTCGTTCCTCTGGCCAGCGGCTCGCTGTTCACCAAGATCTACAAGGGGATCAAGGAGCTGGCCTGGCTGGGCCTCGTCGACTGGCGGGCCACGCGAATGAGCGGGGCTCAAGCCGAGGGCTGCTCGCCCATCGTGGAGGCCTGGCAGCGCCAGAGCTTCGACATCCGCCCCCAGAAGCCCAACACCATCGCTAAATCGCTGGCCATCGGCAACCCGGCCGACGGCTACTCCGCGCTGAAGACGCTGGCCCACACCGGCGGCCAGGCAGTGGCGGTCAGCGACGACGATGTGGTAGAAGGGATAAGGTTGCTGGCCGAGACCGAGGGCGTCTTCGCGGAGACGGCGGGCGGGGTGGTGGTGGCGGCGCTCAAGCGGCTGGCCCACGAGGGCCGCATCGGCGCCGACGAGCTGGTGGTGGCGTTCGTAACCGGGGCCGGCCTGAAGACCCA
>JACPQO010000214.1 GCA_016190405.1 Chloroflexota bacterium
CGCCTACCCCAGCCAGGACGGGACGCGTGTGTTTATAGAGGACGAGTTCCTGCAAACCGCGGGCACAGAGCCGGTTCAGATGTGGGACGTCAGCTCGCCGGCCACCCCTTCCTACGTGGACGGCATCTCCATGGGGAGCGCCCTGATGCCGCTGCTGGCCCCCGCCCATAACCTGCTCGTGGTGGGCGACCGGCTGTACGTCGGCTGGTACAAGGCCGGGCTTCAGGCCTTCGACTTTAACAGCACTGGCTTCATCTCGCGGCCCGTTTATCACCAGGTCCAGACGGAGGCCTCCGACAACGCCTACGACGGCGCCTGGGGCGTGGACCTGGCGACCATCGGCACGACCACCTACGTCTTTCAGTCCGACCGGCGCTACGGGCTGATCGTGGACTCGCTGAGCGCGCTGGACGCCGACGGCGACGGCGTGCCCGACGCGTTCGACAACTGCCCGGCGTGGCCCAACCCGGCGCAGAACCTGCCCCCGTGGCCGGTGCCCGCCGGCGACCCGGACTGCGACGGCTGGACCTCCGACGATGAAGGGCTCATCGGCACCAGCCCCAATAGCCACTGCGGCGCGGCGTGGCCGGCCAACATCAACAACGCCGGCGCCAGCGCCAATAAGGTGGATATCTTCGACGTGAACCAGCTGGCGCCGCCGGTGTTCTTCAGCACAGCGCCCGGCCCGCCCTATCAGCCTCGATTCGACTTGGCACCCAACGGAACCATCAACGTCTTCGACGTCAACCGGATGGGCCCGCCGGTCTTCTTCCACACCTGCACGCCCTGAGCCTGCCTGCCCTGAGCGAAGCAGAAGGGTCGAAGGGCATGCCGTAGGGGCGTGGCGCTCGCTGCGCCGAAGCTGACCCGCCCTTTCCCCTGTGCTAGTATTCAAGGAACGGGCACGTCGCCGGGTGGGCCAAAGCAATTGGCTGACGATCGACCGATGCTTCGGAGTGCGATTCGCCGCGCGAGGGTGGCGCGCTGGTGGGCGTTGCTTCCCCTGTTCGCGGCCGCGGCGCTGACCGCCTGCGGTGGGAGTTCCACCCCCGCCGACACGTCCACGCCTGTCGCCACGCAGTCGCCGACGGCGTTGGCCAGCCCCGGCTCGCCGGACGAGCAGGCGCTGGCCATCGCCCGCGCCTTGAACGCCGAGGACGCCCTGAAGACCGTGGAGGAGCTATCGGACCCCTCATACATGGGCCGTCACGTGGGCACGCCCGGGGAGCTGAAGGGGGCCCGCTTCCTGGCCGACGCCTTCCGCGACGCGGGCCTCCAACCGGCGGGCGACGAGGGCTCGTTCCTTCAGACGTTCCCCCTTGAGGTGCAGGAGCTGGCCGCGGTGCCCGCGCTGGAGCTCATCGGGCCCGGGGGCGAGAGGCGCTCCTGCGTCTGCGCGACGACTTCCGCCCCGTGTTCGGGGGCAACGCCGGCGCCGGCGACGTGGAGGGCCCCGGGCTGTTCGCGGGCGATGGCCAGGACCTCTCTGGGCTCGACGTGGCGGGGAAGGTGCTGCTGGTCGTGCCCAAACAGTCCTTTGAGGATATAGCCCGCCGCGCCCGCAGGGCCGGCGCCCTGGCTGTGATCGCCACCACCGGTGAGGCCACCCTTCGCAAGGGAGAGGGCTGGCCGCCGAACCCCGCCGCCATACCGGTGGCGCAGGTCAGCCAGAACGGAGCGGCCGCCTTGCTCGAGGGCAGCGGTCACACCCGCCAGGAGCTGAACGATGACATCCAGGCCGGACGGCCGTTGCCCGCCTTCCCGCTGGCCTGGAGCGTGCGCCTGGCCGTCTCGCTGGCGCCGCCGGCGGATGTCGAGGCCCACAACGTCATCGGCGTGCTTCCCGGGGCCGCCGCCACCAACCGCACAGTGGTGGTGGGCGCCCACTACGAGGAGATCGGCCCTGACCCCGACGGCGTCGTCTACCCGGCGGCCAACGATAACGCCTCGGGGACGGCCGTGCTGGTGGAGCTGGCCCGGCTGCTGAAGGAGAGCGGTTTCCGGCCCGCCGCCAACATCGTCTTCGCCGCCTGGTCGGGCCACGAAGAAGGGCTGCACGGCAGCCGCTACTACGTCGACCACCCGCCCTTCCCGCTGGCGGAGACGGTCCTTTACCTGAACCTCGATACGGTCGGCCAGGGGGCCGCCGACGAACTGGAAGCCCACACCGGCAGCAAGGCCCGGACGCTGGTGGACAGCGCGCTGGCGCTGCTATCGGGCCAGGGAGACGCGCCTCCGGTGCGGGTGGCCGATAGCCCATTGGGGGTCAGCGACGATATTAACTTCGCCGCCGCCGCCGTCCCCTACCTGTCGCTGCTGTGGGGCGGTCTGTTCGAGGACGGGCGCATCCACACGCCGCAGGACACGGCCGATACAGTCGATCCCGCCAAGCTGGAGGTTACGGGGCAGGTGGCGGCGCTGGTGCTCTTACTGGCGGCGCGCTAGGGCCGTCAGCGGATAAGCGAGTGAGCCGTCGCACGGGGGTTTGTGGAGGAAGAAGACACTGGCGTGGGACGTACGCCAGTGTCTCCGGGTTCCGGGGGGTGCCTAGCCGCCGGTGGGCGCCGGCAGGTGAGCGGGCGGGGCGACAGGCTTCCTGGCCGCTTGCGGCTCGGCCGCGGTCTCCGGCTGGCGCAGCCAGAACATGACCGGCGCCAGCAGAAGGGCGTTGGTCAGACCGATGGCGACCATGAAGGCGCCCAGTCCGATCACCAGGTCAGACACCTTGAAGCCCATGACCGCCAGGTTCAGGGCCGTCCTCAGCGTGACGCCGTTCAGGTAGGTCTGCCGGTTGGGGTCTTCGCGGTCCATCTGGCTGTAGGGGCCCCATTTGCCGCGGGTGTGCTCGGTGATGGCCGCCTCCTGCACCCTCGCCGTTGCCACGTCGTCGACGAGGGTGTTGGGGATGGACGCGTCCTTTGAGGTTGTGACCTGCTCGGCCACCAGTTTGGCGCGCACGTCGTTCTTAGCCGACCGCCCCTCAGAGATCATGTAGCCGCCGGCGGCGATGAAGATGACCCCCATAATGACCGGGATGACCCACAGGAACCGCCGGACCGTCGCTAGCTGGAACATCTCTCTTCCTCCTTTCTCGCATCTGTGCGCGTTTTGTCTAGTACAAAAGTACCAGCGCGGCCAGCCTCCCGGTATGGGC
>JACPQO010000215.1 GCA_016190405.1 Chloroflexota bacterium
GAACCTGCCGCGCGGCCAGCCTAGGGGGATCAGGGCCATGGTCTCCACGCCGTCGGGGATGCCCAGGAGCTGTTTCACTTCAGCCTCGTGGGCGCGGTGCAGGGTGGTCAGGGCGGTGCCCAGGCCCAGGGCGCGGGCGGCCAGCATCAGGTTCTGGACGGCCGGGTAGATGGAGGCGCCGGGGGGCGACACAGGCGCGACGCCGGAGTGGTTAACGGTGGCGATGATCAACACGGGGACGTCCGCCAGGTGGTTGGCCAGGTATTCGGCGGAGGCGTAGGTCCTGGCCGTGGCGGGGCTGGCCAAGGCGGCCTGCTTGATGAGACCGTAGGACTTGCTCCAGCCATCGAGATAGTACTCCGCGATTTTCCGCTTCGTCTCGGCGTCGCGGACCACGATGAAGTTCCAGGGCTGGCGGTTGCCGCCGCTGGGCGCACGGATGGCGGCCTCGAGGACCTTCCAGATGAGGTCCTCAGAGACGGGATCGGGCTTGAGGCGGCGCATGGCGCGCTGGGTGTCGATGGCTTCGAAGATGTCCACAGGTCCTCCTCATGGCCACAGATGGACACAGATTAGCACAGATGGGGCGCGGGCTGAGACTGGGGATTGACCACGGTGCGGTTTGGCGATAGGCTTGCGGTATTACTCCCGCTCGAGCCAGTAGCCGTTCCGGCCTCGCGCCGCTAGGAAGAGACATCATGTATGAGAAGGCTGTTGGTACCGGCCGCGATAGCTTTGATATCGCTGGTGGCCTTCGCTTGGTCCGGGGGCTTGCCACAGGGAAGCCAGGCGACAGGCCAGCTGGTGTGCGACGCGGTAATCCAGCCGACTTTCAACCCGGGCAACGACCCGATAATCTGGCCGAGCCAGACACAGATGAACATGATGCTGGGGCTTCCTGATGCCAACGGCATCAGGTCGTTCACCCTGGCGGATAGCGGCGTCATTCCGGTCGCTGGCGAGCTAAAAGCCAATAACAGCGTCCACGCTACCGGCCAGGGGACCTATTTCTTCCCGACCAACGTGACGTTCGACGGGAACCTGACGTTCTTCCCCGGTGGCGACTTCCCGAACGTGCTGAGCGGGACCTACGAGCTCAGGGGGGATCCGGCGCCGCCGCCCAATCTGGACTTCTCTTTGGCCTGTCAGTTTGAGGCTCCCCCCCAGGGGACCGTCCAGGTCATCAAGACCCACGGGGGCACGGGGGAACCGCTGTTTGGCTGGACTTTCAAGCTCCACAGCGGCAGCGGCTGTACCGGCGAGCCTCTGGCCACCGCTGTCACGGGCGAGCCGGGGCTTGTGCAGTTCCCAGGTACGGGCGTCGGCGATTGGTCCGTGGAGGAGGTGGCTCAGCCCGGCTGGTTTGCACAGAACGGCGAGTACTGCAAGTCGGTTACTGTGAAGGCTGGCGAGACCAGCACTGTTGAGTTCGTGAACCTGCCGGACTACCCTCAGTTCAATCTGGACCTGAAGTCGGACTGGAACCTCGTGTCGACGCCCTTTCGGATATTCGACATCACGGACCCGGCCAACCCTGTCCAGATCACTGCCCCGGCGCAGGTGTTCGATCCGATCGATGCCAGCGTCAACAGCGTGTGGTTCTACAACGCCCCTGGTGGGCAGGGCGGAGCCGTCGCTGGCCAGCAAGGGCAGTGGCTGAGCTACGACCCAGACCTGCCGCCGGCGCTCAACACCCTCACCGCCATCGACGAGGGGATGGGGTTGTGGGTGAACATGAAGGAGGCCGCGACCCTGGCTCTGACGGGCCAGTACCCGGAGAGCACTGAGATCACCATCTACCCGGGCTGGAACTTCATCGGCTACCCGTCCCAGCAGGCCAGGCCGGTGGCGGAGGTGCTGGCGGGCGTGGAGTACAACTCGCTGTGGGCGTACGATCCTTCGCTGGCGCCGAGCCCCTGGCTGAGCAACGACCCCGACCTGCCGCCGGCGCTGAACCCGCTCCAAGAGTTCGAGCCGGGGCGCGGCTACGCCATCAACGTTTCGCAGCAGCAGACGATCACCATCTCGAACGCGGCTGCCGTGGCCGGCGCGGGCGGCGGGCGCTAGCGCGCTCAGGCTTCGGCAAGCTCAGCCTTCGCTGCTGCCGCTCTCGCCCTTCGACAGGCTCAGGGCGAACGGGAAATGTGCGGGACCTCTCGCAGAAAGCCGATCAGCGCCGCGTTGAACTCCCGCGGCTGCTCCAGCGGCGGGACGTGGCCGCAGCCGGGCATCGTCCGTGGGCGGGCGTTGGGCAGGTTGGCGGCCAGCACTTCGGCGATGAGGCGGAAGTCGGGGATGTCCTTCTCGCCGGCAACCACGAGGGCAGGCGCCATGATCTCACCCAGGCGGTCGGCGACGGTGGGAGCGTAGCCGGCCGGGATGGCGCCCTCGCGGTAGTCGGCGGCGGGGAAAGCGAGGACCATCTCGCGGACGAGGGCGAAGCGCTCGGGGTAGCGGCGCAGCCCGTCGAAAAGGGGATGGGTGAGCCAGAGTCGCTCGAAGGCGGCGCGGGGGCCTTCGCTGCGCACGGCCTGCACCAGCTCCTCGACCCGACCCGCGAACTCCTCGCTGTACGTGAATCCGGGGAGGCCGGCGTCCACCAGGGTGAGGGAGAGGACGCAGCGCGGGAAGTCCAGGGCGAACTGGAGGGCGATGCCGCCGCCCATGGAGCTGCCAACCAGGTGGGCTGCGTCGATGCTCAGGCTCTCGCTGGCGGGGCGCTCGACATTGATCCTGTCCAGCAGGTCGCCCAGGTCGGCGGCGTAGTGCTCCCAGGTATAGCCCTGGGGCGGCGCCATGCTGCGCCCGTGGCCGCGCACGTCGTAGCGGACGACCCGGAAGCCCGCGTCGAGCAGGGGCGGCACCTGATGCTGCCACATACGGAGGTCCACGGAGTGGCCGTGGATGAGGACGACGGCCTGGGCGTCGGTGACCCCCGCGGGCGACGCGTCCTCGTAGAAGGTGACGATGCCGTTGGTGTAGGTGTGGGGCATGGGTCTAGGCGGGGAACATGGAACAAGGAACAGGGAACAAGAGGTACAGCGTGAAGAACCAAGAACCAAGAACCAAGAACCAGGTCAGGCCGTTCACGGCAAGCATCCCTAACGCTGTATCAAGAAGTCATCTGCGGGGAGCGGAGCGCGGGGTGCAGGTGCGGTTCCCTGCTGTGGGTAGCCCAGGAGGACGAGGAATGCCGGCTCCCAGTCCGCCGGCAGGTCGAGGGCGGCGGCGACGGCCTGGGGGCAGAAAAGGGGGGCGCCCTTGAGGTAGCCGGCCAGGCCGCGGGCGTGGGCGGCCAGGAGGAGGTTCTGGAGGGCGGCGCCCAGGCTCTGGACAAACATATCGCGCTCGGCGAGGCGGCGGGGCTGGTCGGGCCAGCGGCGGCCGTCCTCCAGAGAGAGGCAGGCCAGCAGCAGGGCAGGCGCCTCGGCGAACTGGCGTCGCGAGCGGGCGAGGAGCTTTTCGATAGCGCCCGGCGATTGGCCATCGCGCTCGAGGTCGGCGCGCCAGGCGGCGGCCATGGCCTCGA
>JACPQO010000216.1 GCA_016190405.1 Chloroflexota bacterium
ATTCTTGTATCTGGAAAATCTGCTACTCACCTCAACTGGATCCACACCGAAGAATGTGAGCCGAAATAGCATAAGGGGTAATCTCGTCCCTGCGCCCATGAACCGTTATACTGACGGTGAGACCGTGAACATCACTTGGGAGATCGGTGAACTAGACGGCGGCCTGCGGGTGGTGACTACGCCCCTGCCTACGGCCCAATCGGTAAGCGTTAATGTGTTCGTGGGGGCCGGCTCCCGCGGTGAGGAGGAGCGCACCAAGGGGCTGGCCCACTTCCTGGAGCACATGGTGTTCAAGGGCACGCCCAGACGGCCCACGGCCATCGACGTGGCCGAGGCGATCGAGGGCGCCGGCGGCGTCCTCAACGCCTACACCGCCAAGGAGCTCACCTGCTACTGGAACCACGTCCCCTTCGACAAGCTGGAGCTGGCCGTGGACGTGCTGGCCGATATGCTGCGCAACTCCCTCCTCGCACCCGAGGAGATCGACCGCGAGCGCTCGGTGGTGCAGCAGGAGATCAAACGCACGCAGGACCAGCCGGGCGCCTGGGTGGGCGAGCTGCTGGGCCGCGCGGTGTTCGGCGACCACCCGCTGGGCTGGTCGACGGCCGGGACGGAGGAGACGGTGGCCGCCCTCCAGCGGCAGGACTTCGGGGACTGGATGGACACCTGGTACGGCGCCCGGAACGTGGTGGTCAGCGTGGCCGGGAATACCTCGCACGAGGTGGTGAGGGAGCTGGCATCGCGCCACTTCGCCGACGGACGCCGCCGCGCCGCGCCGGCCATGCCGGGCATCAACGGCCGTCTGCCCGCGCAGCGCGTCATCGCCGATGCGCGACCCATCAGCCAGGCCAACCTGGCCATGGGGCTGCCCGCCCTGTCGCGGATGGACCCGGACCGCTACGCCTTGATGGTCCTGAACTCGCTGCTGGGCCGCGGGATGAGCTCGCGCCTGTTCAAGGAGGTCCGCGAGCGCCGCGGGCTGGCTTACTCGGTTGGTTCGTCGGTCAGCCGGCACTCGGACACCGGCATGCTGGCGGTATCGGCGGGCGTATCGCCGGAGAACGTCAGCGAGGCGGTGCGGGTGATCCTGGCGGAGCTGGCGAAGCTGGTGCAGGAGCCGGTGGGCGAGGAAGAGCTGACCAAGTCGCGGGACTACACCGTAGGCAGCTTCCGGCTCAGCCTGGAGACGCCCATGGCCCTGGGCCAGCGGGCCGGCGAGGCCCTGCTGACGACTGGGGAGATAGAGCCCATCGAGTCCGTGGTAGGGAAGCTGCGGTCGGTGACGGCCGAGGACCTGCTGCGGGTGGCGCGGCGGGTGCTGGTGGCGCAGAAGATCGCCCTGGCCGTGGTAGGCCCCGACGTGGAAGAAGAGGCCCTGGCCGAGCTGCTGGAGGCCTAGCCGGGGCCCGCAGCGGAGGCCCCTTCGACAGGCTCACCATGAGCGACGAAAGCGGGCCTCCGGAGCGCGTCCTTCGACAGGCTCAGGACGAACGGATCGCTGTCGACTATAAGTGCCCGGAGCCGCGTACTTCAGTGCGCGGGGCAGGTCATTCAGTTTATGACCTGAAGGTCGCCGCTACATTTCGGCCGTCGGCCCGAAAGCGCGAGGCCCTTCCCCGCCATTGGCGGGCCAGGGCCTCATCGCCGCACCCATCGGTACCTAGCTCAGATGTGGCCCGAGAGGAAGAGCACTATGACCAGAGCTGCCCAGAACCCGCCGAAGGCGAGCATCTGCAGCAGAAGGATCAGGGCTTGGGGGCTGCGTCCCATTTTGCGTCTCCTCCCTTTCTTCGGCTGAAAGCGGAGGAGGCGCGTACGCACCCCGAGTCCTGGGAAGGACGAGCCACCAGCCCCGCAACCGGTGACCGAGACTCGCGCCTCCTCCACAACTCCATAACAGCGCGTCGCGTTCAGTATTACGGTCTTTACCAAACGTTAACCTGAGCGCCGACGGAGTCGGGGCTGGGCACCGGAGGTGTAGTCGCCAGGGAGCGGCGGCGGAGGCCTGAAGGCAGGGCATTATCGGGCTCACATGCCGCAGCCTTCAGGCTGCGGTTATGGGTCCTGATTCCCTATCGCCTCCGGCCCGACGAATGGCTATACTTAGCGCCGCATGCAGAGGGCAGAGTCCGGGGCCTTGACCCCTGACCCCTGACCCCTGACCCATGACCCCTGACCCATGACCCCTGACCCTTCCTAAGGAGGAGCGCCTTGGCGGATTACAAGAACATCACCTACGAGAAGAAGGGCCGCCTGGCCTACGTCACCATCAACCGGCCCGAGCGCCGGAACGCCATCGACGGCGACACCAGCCGCGAGCTGTTCGAGGCGTTCAACGACTTCAAGAACGACGACGAGACGTGGGTGGCCGTGCTGACCGGCGCCGGCGATGTGGCCTTCTCCGCCGGGGCGGACCTGGTGGCCATGGCCCAAGCCTTCGCCGGCGGCGGCGGCATGCGCCTGGATGTCCCCTTCGGCGGCATTACCCGCGGCTTCGAGTGCTGGAAGCCGATGGTCGCCGCCATCAACGGCTATTGCCTGGCCGGCGGCCTGGAGCTGGCCCTGAGCTGCGACATCCGCATCGCCGCCGAGCACGCCAGTTTCGGGCTGCCGGAGCCCAAGCGGGCCATCATCCCCGCTGCCGGCGGCACCCAGCGCCTGCCCCGGGCCATACCCCTGGCCTACGCCATGGAGATCCTGCTCAGCGGCGAGCGCTTCGATGCGCAGTGGGCGCTGAGGGCCGGGCTCGTCTCTCGAGTGGTTCCCTTGGACCAGTTGATGCCGACCGTGGAGGAGGTGGCGGGGAAGATCCTGGAGTGCGGGCCGTTGGCTGTACGGGCCATCAAACAGGCGGCGCTGGAGGGCCGTCAGTTGCCCTTTGAGGAGGGGCTGGGCCTGGAGGCGCGGCTGGCTGGCCAGGTGATGCGCTCGGAGGACGCGCGGGAGGGCCCCACGGCCTTCGCGCAAAAGCGCAAGCCGGAGTACAAGGGGCGGTAGGCCAAGCGCGGAGGGGCGACTTTGAAAGTCGCCCCTACATTTGGGCCTGGTTCGCCTTTCCGCCAACCTGCCTGCTGGCAGGGAGGTCTGTCCCTACGATGCGGTGGTCCGCTCGTCCCGCTCGGCCAGGAATGCCTGCCACCGCCTGCGCACAATCGATTGGCCCCAGCGGTAGCCCAGGGCGTCGCCCAGGCTGTTGGCCAGGTTGGCCGAGGCGATGTAGAAGCCGCCCAGGATGGCGAAGAAGCTGAGGATCGACCACCAGGTGGCGCCGGCGAACACCAGCGGCAGCAGGGCCACGACCACCCCCAGGGTCAGCCCGCCCCAGGCGATGGTGCGGACCACCATCCCCTCCCGCCCACGGCGGGTCCGGTGCATTTCGACCACCTCGTCGGGTATGCGGCCGGCCGGATGCCAGGCAGCGGCAGCGCGGCCGCAATGGGGGCAGAGGTCGCGGTCCTGGGCCATGGGGTGGTAGCAGTAGCCGCAGAAGCGGCCGGCGTTGGGCGCCTTCCCCTGGAGTATGTCGTCCAGGAGGGCGGTGAGCCGCGCCGAGAAGACCTCTCCCCCTCTCGCCAGCCCCGCCTCGAAACCCGAAACTCGAAACTCCTCATCGCCGCCCTTCGATTTCCGATTTCCGATTTCCGATTTCCGATTTCCCTGTCCCGTGTCTCCTGTCTCCTGTCTCGCTCCTAGTCCGCCGACGAGGTGACGTGCTCCGGTTCGATGACCAGGGTGACCCGCCGCTCCTCCGGCCGGCGCCAGGGGTAGCGTTCCTGGCCGATGTACTTCTGGGCCAGCTTGTCGATGAGCTCGTCGGCCCCCTCGTGGGTGATCCCCACCACACGGCCGCGAATGAGCGCCGCCGAGTAGTGGTTGTTGCGGTCCGTGATGGAGATGGCCACGCGGGGGTCGCGGCGGACGTTGCGGGGCTTGGCCCGCCCCTCGGCGGTGTTCACCAGGATGCGATCGCCATCGATATCGACCCAGACGGGCGTGACCTGCGGCGAGCCGTCAGGCATGAGGGTGGCCAGGTGGGCGAAGTTGGGCGCCTCGAACAGCCGCCGGACTCCGGGCGACAGGGTTATAGCCATAGACCACCTCCGTTGAGCATCGATGTCAATCGGCGAGCCGGCGGAACGTCTCCAGGTAGCGCAGGAAGTCCCTGGCGCCCTGGATGTCGGGCAGGAAGTTGGTCTCGATGACCAGCTCCGTGATCCCCGCCTCCTCGGCCCGCTGCGCGTCCTCCTTGAGCTGGCCCAGCGAGCCCTGGAAGGGCATGCGGCCGTCCTTGATGGGCTGGTCGGTCAGCGCTGGGAAGACCCGAATGGGGAAGAGCAGGGACTGGGGGTCGTTCCCCGCCTGGCCGGCGGCGGCTCTGACGGCCTGGACGCCCTGGGCCAGGGTGTCGAAGGGCAAGAAGGCGATGGGGTGCCAGCCCTGGCAGAGCCGGCCGGCGCGTGCCATGCCCTGAGGAGTGAAGGTGGCCAGGACCACGGGCGGGTGCGGTTTCTGTACCGGCTTGGGCCCGACCTCGGACCTGGGAACGGTGTAAAACTTGCCCTTGAACTCCACCGGGTCGGCTCCCCACAGGGCCTTGAGCGCCCGGATATACTCTGCCTCGCGGGCGGCCCGGGCCTGGAAGGGCTGGCCGCTGACGTCGTATTCGTCCTTGGACCAGCCCAGGCCGAGGCCGAAGACCATGCGCCCGCCGGACAGTACGTCCAGGGTGGCCACCCGCTTGGCCGTATCGGCCGGGCTGTGGTAGGCGAAGACGATGATGCTGGTGCCCAGCTTGATGCGGCTGGTGACGGCGGCGGCCAGGGTCAGGGTCTGGAAGGGGTCCAGCACCCAGCGGTACTGGGGCGGGAGCTGCCCGTCCGGGCTGCCGGGATAGCCGGTCTGGGGTTGCAAGGGCCGGATCAGCCGTTGCTGCACCCAGAGGCTGTCGTAGCCCAGCTCCTCGGCGCGCTGGGCGACTTCCCGGACGGCCTCGGTGGTGGCAGCCTCTCCCATTTGAGGGAGACAGAACCCAAGCTTCATCGAATCCTCCTTCTGAGATCGTGGTGGCGCCGCCAACGATGATGGGGCTAACGGTTACAGATTAACGGGTTGGGCGTAGCGGTGCCAAGTGCAGCGGCTGGCCGGGCTGAAGCCTGGCCTTCGGGGGATCAGAGGAACGGCTATTCGTGGCCTATCTTCCGGCCGGGGGCGATACGGTCGCGCAGGAGGCGCTTCACCTCGGCGGCTTCGGGCAGCGTCTTCGTCTGTCGGTTGCTGGCGATGATGTCGCCGTCCAGGGCGACCTCGAATATGCCGCCGGAGGCGGGGACCAGGGCCACCTCACCCAGCTCCCTCTCAAAGATGGACAGCAGCTCCTGGGCCAGCCAGGCGGCCCGCAGCCCGAACCGGCACTGGGCGCAGTAGCGGATCTCGACGCGGGGAGCGGGCATCGATGTCTCGCTGCGTCTAAACGGGCCGGAAGGAGTAGTCGTGGTCGGCCAGGAGGGCGCCGGCGAAGACCACGGCCACGCTGGCCAGCAGGGCCAGCGAGCTGATGACAATGGAGACGCGTCGCAGATTCGTCGCCTCGGGCGAGTCCGAGCGCATCTCTTCGGCTAGGCGCAGTTGTCGCGGGCCGACGAAGAAGGTGTGGGCAGCGGTGAGAAGGACGGTCAGCCCCACCAGAACCATCTTGGTGGAGAATATCTGGAAGTAGCGGTAGTCGGGGTCCCAGATGTTCGACCCGGGCTCGCTGGCCTCCTGGAACAGGTTGGAGATGCCGGTAAGGACGATGACTGCCATGGCGGCCCAGGCCATCCAGCCGAAGCGGTAGATGATGACCCGCATGACCTTCACGCGCGTCTCTGCGTCCTCAATGGCGCGCAGGGCGGGGACGGTGACCAGGAACATGAAGAACTGCGGGCCCAGCCAGACCGTCACGGCCACCAGGTGGATCCAGGGCGTGATGCTGTCGGTCATGGTATGGAGCTTAGATGCTGGAGGCTAGGGGTTGGATGGCGGCGATGATCGTCCAGCTTCCAGTCTCCAATTTCCATCTCCCCTTCTACATCACCTGTTTGATGCTGATGGCCTGCTCCCGCTCCGGCCCCACGGAGACCAGGCAGACCGGGGCGCCCAGCACATCCTCGATGTAGCGGACGTAAGCGCGGGCCTGGGCGGGCAGGTCGGCGAAGCGGCGGACGCCGGAGGTGTCCTGCTGCCAGCCCGGCAGCTCCTGGTAGACCGGCTGAGCGCGGGCCAGGGCGGCGGCGCTGGCCGGGATCGTCTCCGTGGTGCGGCTGTCGATGCGGTAGGCGGTACAGACCTTGATGACGCGCAGCCGGTCCAGTACGTCCAGGCGGGTCAGGGCGGCGGCGGTCAGGCCGTTGAGCCGGGCGCTGTAGCGGGCGGCCACGGCGTCGAACCAGCCGCAGCGGCGGGGGCGGCCGGTGGTGGCGCCGTACTCCGGGCGGGGGCCGCCCTCGCGCAGGAGGGTTCCCGTTTCGTCCAGCAGCTCCGTGGGCATGGGGCCGTTGCCGACGCGGGTGTTGTACGCCTTGTAGACGCCCAGGACGCTATCGATCTTCGTGGGCCCGATGCCGATGCCGACGGCTGCCCCGCCGGCCAGCGAGGACGGCACGGAGGAGGTGACGTACTCGTATGTCCCGGCGTCGAGGTCCAGCAGAGAGCCCTGCGCCCCCTCCAGGAGGACGGTATCGCCGCGGGCCATCGCCTCCTGCACCAGCGCCGCCGTGTCGGTCACGTAGGGGGCCAGGCGGGCGCCGTAGTCGGCGTATTCGGCGTG
>JACPQO010000211.1 GCA_016190405.1 Chloroflexota bacterium
AGCAACACCTTCAACAGCGACACCCTGGACGCGCCCACAGGCTTGACCGCGTCCGGGGGCTCGTCGGTTCTCCTGAACTGGACGGCCACGGCCGATACCTACGCCACTGGCCACCGGGTGCTGCGCGGGACGGCCTCCGGCGGGCCTTACAGCCAGGTCGCTGAGGTGACGCCGCGGACGACAACAACGTACGACGATAGTCCGGCAGCCGGCACCTACTACTATGTGGTGCGCGCCTTCTACCAGAGCTGGGAGAGCGCCAACAGCAACGAGACCTCAGAGTCCGTGGGAGTTCGGATAGACAACCAGAGCAGTACGCAGGGGGAGTGGGTCTCCAGCCTTTCCTGGTCCCACACTGTTGGTTCTGGCTCCAACCGCCTGCTCGTCGTCGGCGTGTCCGTCAGCTATGCCGGCACCACCGTCAGCGGTGTCACCTATGGGGGAACTGCCCTTACCCAGGTCGGCGTTAAGGATGCCCCCTCCAGCGATGGTCGCGTAGAGATATGGCGCTTGCTGGCGCCCGCTTCCGGTACGGCCAATGTGGTGGTGTCGTTGACGAATGGCAACCTCAGCACCACCGTCGCCGGTGCTGTCTCCTTCACTGATGTCCACCAGACCTCGCCGCTGGGCGCGTTCGCCTCGGCCTCAGGGGCCAGCGGGAACCCGTCGGTAGCTGTCTCCAGCGCGGCGGGCGAGGTGGTCGTCGACACCGTTATGTGGAACGGCTCCTACACCACCCTCACGGTGGGCGCTGGGCAGATGCAGCGCTGGAACCGGACCACATCCGGGATGATCGGGGCGGGCAGCACCGAGCCCGGCGCGGCCTCCGTCACTATGTCGTGGACGGTAAATGGCGGACAAAACGACTCCTGGGCTATCGGCGCGGTGGCGGTCAGGTCTACGACCGAACCGACGCTTCCGGAGACCGCCACCTTCGGGGCCAGCGGCGACTCCTACGTCAAGGAGGACGGCGCCACCAGCAACTTCGGGACTGACGTCGAATTCTGGGTCAAGCCCGATCCGACCAAGGTGAAGCGCAGCCTTGTGGCCTTCGATCTGTCGTCGATACCGGCAGGCTCCACCGTCCAGTCGGCGACCCTGACCCTCTGCATCTCCACGGTGAAGGCCGGGCGGGTTCACGAGCTGCGGGTGGTGACGTCCAGCTGGGTCGAGACGACGGTAACGTGGAATAGTCAGCCCACCGTGTCCGGCACTGTCACCGGTACGATCGTCGTTCCCGCCGCCCAGGGCTGCGTGGATTGGACGGTAACCGCCGACGTGCAGGCCTGGGTGGACGGTGCCGCCAACTACGGCTGGCGCATCAACGACCAGAACGAGACCACCAACAGCGGCGACACCAAGTACCGCTCGCGTGAGAACGGCACCGTCGCCCAGCGGCCCAAGCTGGAGGTAACCTACACGCCGCCCTAATCGGCCGCCGGCAGCAGTTGGTCGCCCAGGCTGTTCAGCGTCGCCGCCAGGTTCTCCGCCAGATCGCGCCGCGCCTTGGGCGATAGCCGGTAGCGGGCGGCCACCGCCTTCACCAGCAGGTCCACGCCCCGCACCAGCAACTGGAGGTCCTCCGGCCGCTCCTCCACAGCCCGCTTCAGCCGCACCCGCAGCACGGCGATCTCGTCGTCCAGCCCCTCCACCTGCTGGGCCTCGCCCAGCTCCACCTGCTCGGCCTCGCTCATGGCGTCGCGGTAGAAGTTGCGAGGGGAAGGAGGCCGGGAAGCGTCGTGGCCGGGGTTCGCCCGGCGACGCCCGGCCTTAGTCGTGGCGGTCACCGGAGAGGCCTCGCACCCTTCGGGCGGTGCGCTGGCGGCGCTCGGGGCCGGCATCCAGCACCTCGATCAGCCCCTCCAGCGCGTCGGGTGGCAGGGCGGCCGCCGCGCGGGTCACCCCCAGCAGGAGGCAGACGGCGGCCAGCTCCCACTGCTGCCGCTCGATGGCTACGGCCAGGATGCTCAACTGCTTGCCCCCGGCCACACGCTCAAGGCTCGCCTATGCGGCGCAGGATCAGGATCGATATGAAGGCCGTGCCGGCGAACGGTAGGGCACGGGCCAGCGTCCAGGGCAGCGAAGCGAGAGGAGAACCCGCCGGCGCCGCCGCCAGGGAGGCCAGGAAGAACAGGCTCTCCACCATCGCCCCCAGGGAGACCAGGGCCAGGGCGGCAACCGCCACCCGGCGCGAGGCCGTCTCGTCCCAGCGAGAGGTGAGACGGTGGAAGAAATAGGTCAGGTTGAGAGCGGCGCAGGCGGCGGTGGCCAGGTCCAGGCCCGCCGTCGCGGCCCGCCAGGGGGTGGACAAAGGCTCCTCCAGTCATTGCTTCGAGACAGGGGATATGGCACACGAGACAGGACCAAGAATAGAACACACGTGCTATACCGTCAAGCAGGAAGTGTCAGCCTCTTGGCGGCGAGCGCGGCCACCGGGTGCGCCATTAGGCACAAACGGGGGAAAACCAGACCCCAGCCTGAAGGCTGGGGCATCGCCGTGGCTCGCATGCCGCAGCTTTCAAGCTGCGGTCCACAATCTAACCTCCTACCTCCTACCTCCTACCCCCTTACCCCTCTGGCCCCAGCGGCCGCCCGCCCAGACAGTGCAGGTGCAGGTGGTAGATGGTCATGCCCGCGTCCGGCCCCACGTTGAAGGCCAGCCGGTAGCCGCTCTCCGCCAGCCCGTCCTCGCGGGCCACCTGCACGGCCGTCGTGATCATGCGGCTCAGGAGCGGCCCGTGCTCGCCCCGCACCTCCATCGCCGTGGGGATGTGCTCCTTCGGTATCACCATGAAATGCCGGGGCGCCCGCGGGTTGATGTCCCGGATGGCGAACACCAGGTCGTCGTCGTACAGCCTATCGACCGGGACCTTCCCCTGGGCCATGTCGCAGAACAGGCAATCGGCCA
>JACPQO010000233.1 GCA_016190405.1 Chloroflexota bacterium
ATGGCTTCGGGGCAGAAGAGGGGCGCGCCCTTCAGGTAGCCAGCCAGGCCGCGGGAGTGGGCAGCCAGAAGGAGGTTCTGGAGGGCGGCGCCGAGGCTCTGGACGAACATGTCGCGCTCTGCGGAGCGGCGGCGTTCGTCGGCCCAGGAGTGGGCGTCCTCCAGGGTGAGGCAGGCCAGGAGGAGGGCAGGCGCCCCTGCGAGCTGGCGGTGGGAGCGGGCCAGGAGCCGTTCGATAGCCTCCGGGGGCCGGGCGTCGCGCTGCAGGTCGGCGCGCCAGGCGGCGGCCATGGCCTCGACGAGGCGCTCCCTGGCGGGTGCTGAGGCCACGTGCACGAAGCGCCACGGTCGCGAATGGTGAGGCGCGGGCGCCGCGCAGGCCAGGGTAACCATCTCGCGGAGGAGATCCGAGGAGACCGGCTGCGGCCCAAAGCGGCGGCTGGAGCGGCGCGAGGCGATGGCCTTCCAGACGGACAGGGCTTTCGAGCGCATGGCGGGACCTCAGGCCCGGCTGGGGATCTGGAGCCGGTCTGCCAGGCCGAGCCGGGCCAGGAGGCGGTGCGTGGCTGTCTCGGCGGGGCGGGACATGAGATGTCGCAGGTCCTCCGGGCCGTCGACGTCGCGGGCCAGGGAATCGATGCGCAGGACGCGGGCCGGCACACCCCTGGCGGCCGCCTCGCGCTTGTGGGCCTGGAAGGAGTTCGCCCCGAAGCGGAACCGGATGACGTCGGGCGGGCGCAGGGCCAGGGCGCTGGTGCCAGAGTCGGCGGACGGACAGAGGGCGATGCCGCGACCCGGCGGAAGGGCAGTGACGACGCTTGTGATGTCGGCCGGGGAGGCCGTGGGTACGTCCGCGAGGACGACGAGCAGGGCGTCGGGGCGCTCAGTGAGCGCAGCCAGAGCGTGGGCCAGGGCCTGGTTGATGCCACGAACCGTAGGTGGCTCAGCGATGGCCTCGGCGCCCAGGGCCCGGGCGCGGGCCAGGACATCGGCGTCGGGGCTGACGGCGGCGATGAGGTCGAGACAAGGCACCGCTTGAAGGGCGCGGAGGACGTCCTCCAGCATGGCCAGGGCCAGCCGGCGGCGCTCGTCCTCGCTGATCAGGGCGGCCAGGCGACCCTTGGCCTGATCGAGGGCTTTGGCCGGGACGAGGGCGGCGATCATGGGGAGGGGAAGGAGGTAGAAGGAAGGAGGAAGAAGGGTCTCACACGGCTGATTCTAGCAGGGGAAGATGACATGGGCTAACGCTTGCCGTGCTTCGGGCGGTTCAGGGAAGGCCAACGGTCTGGAGCACGATCCGGGCCAGGGCGGCTTTCTTCTCCATCGAGGCCATTATCGTATCGGTGACGGTTACGTCCAAGCCGAGGGCCTCGATCTGCGGGCGCAGGGCGGCGTCGGCGTTGTCGATGACGAGTACATCCAGGAAGTCCTGGTAGAGGCGGGCGATAGAGACGGCGCTGGAATCGAGGCCCTGGTCGCGCAGCATGCGGTCGGCGGGGCCCTTGAGCGCCCGCCCGCCCACGATGGGGCTGACGGCCACGATTCTGGCCTCGGTGTCGCGAAGGGCCTCGCGGACGCCGGGGACGGCCAGGATGGGCCCGATGCTGACCAGGGGGTTGGAGGGGGTCAGGATGACCGCCTGCGCTGTCGCGACGGCCTCCAGGACGCCGGGGGCCGGGCGGGCGCTCTCGGCGCCATCGAAGACGATCTCGCGGACGGGGTCGCGGGCGCCGCGCTTTACGAAGAACTCCTGGAAGTCCAGGAGTCCCTCGTCTGTGCGGACCTTGGTGCGCAGGCGGTCGTTGGTGGCGGGGATAACGCGGGCGGGGACGCCCAGGGCGCGCGCCAGCTCGTCGGTGGCCTCCGAGAGGGTGCGGCCACGGCGCAGGAGGTCCGTGCGCGTGATGCAGGTGGCGAGATCGCGGTCGCCCAGGCGGAACCAGGTGTCGTAGCCGAAGCGCTTCAGGGCGTCGAGGACGTGGAAGGTGTCGCCGCGCAGGCCGAAGCCGCGCTCCTCGTCGGCCAGCCCCGCCAGGTGGTAGAGGACGATATCGATGTCGGGCGAGACGTGGAGGCCGAAGAACTCCGCGTCGTCGCCCACGTTGGAGACGATGGTGATGTCGGATGGGCGGTGGACGGCGAGGAGGCCCTGGAGAAAGCGGGCGGCGCCGACGCCGCCGGCCAGGACGGCGATCATGGAGCGCGAGACACGAGACAGGAGACAGGAGACACGATCAGCGTTGTTCCCACAGCTGCCGCGTCAGGAAGATCTGCCCCGCGTGCTCGCGGAGGTGTGATAGGGCGTGGACGAGGGCCCAGGCCGCGGACACCCGCTCCGGCGTCTGGCGAACGGCCGACCAGTCTACGTCGCGATCCTTCTCGACGAGCGCGAGGCAGTCGGCCGACATCTTTTCCAGGAGCCGGAGCAGCGACCCGGCGTCGGGGTCTGAGGCGCGGAACTCGGACGGGCGGTCGCGGGCCGGCAGCGGCTCGCCAAGAGCCACGCTGAGCCACCAGCGGGTGCTATGCAGGGAGTGGGTCGCGAGCACGGCGATAGAGTTGGTGTCGTCGCCGGCTGGGCGCCAGTTGAGGGCTTGCGGCGGGAGGCCGGCGATGGCCTGTCGCATCTCCCCAAGGGAGCGCTCGATGACCTCGCGGGTAGCGGCAAGGAAGGGATCAGGGGCGGTCGTCACGTCGCCAATTCTACCACCGTGACCCCGTCGCCCCCTTTGCGGGGCTCGGCGGGGGCGTGGGAGCGGACCAGGGGGTGCTTCGACAGCATCTGCCGCACAGCGGCGCGCAGGGTGCCGGTGCCCTTGCCGTGCACCAGCCGCACCTGCGGCACGCCGGCGCGGAACGCCTCGTCCAGACGCTGGTCGATGAGGGGGAGCGCCTCGTCCACGGCAAGGCCGCGCAGGTCCAGCTCGGGGGAAATGGGCGATGGGAAATGGGAAATGGGCGCCCTCGGTCGGTGTCCTATTTCCTCTTTCCGTTTTTCGACCTCCTCCGCTCCTGGCTTCTCCACCCGCTCGATCTGCCGGACGCTGATGCGGGCTCGCAGGGCGCCCAGCTTGACCTCCAGCTCCCCCTGGGTATCGGGGGCGGACAGCGCCTCGCCGGGGAGAGGCAGGTCGCGCAGGTAGAGGCGGTCGCCGGGCTCGATTGCGGGCAGGGGGCCGCGCCTGGGCCGCTTGCGGCGTCGCTCCAGCTTCTTGAGGGACTCCTCGACAGCAGCCACCTGCTCCTGCGCCGCCTCGACGGCCGCCGCCCTCTCGAATACGGAGAGCCGCTCGGCGCGCTCCAGCTCGCGCAGGGCGTCGCGGACGCGGGCGCGGGCCTGGGCCAGCTCGGCCTCCATCTCCTGGCGGGTGCGCTCCAGGAGGCGGTCGCGGTTCGTCTCCAGGGAGGCCAGCTCCCTGGTGACGCGGTCGCGCGCCTTCTCGGCGGCCTGGGCGGCGGCCTGCTGGGCGGCGCGGGCGGTCTCCGTCTGCTCGCGCTGGCGGTGGAGGTCGACGATGAGGGTCTCGACGGCCAGGCGGTCGGGGTCGATGCTGGCGCGGGCTTCGTCCAGGATGTCCGGCGGCATGCCCAGGCGCCGGGCGATGGCCAGGGCGTTGGAGCCGCCGGGCAGGCCGATGTGCAGGCGGTAGGTGGGCGCCAGCGTCTCCGGGTCGAACTCCACGGAGGCGTTCATGACGCCGGCGGTGACGTGGGCGAAGGCCTTGAGCTCGCCGTGGTGAGTGGTGGCGACGGTGAGGCAGCCGACGCGCAGCAGGTGGGCGAGAATGCCCTTGGCCAGGGCGGCGCCCTCGGTGGGGTCGGTGCCGGCGCCCAGCTCGTCCAGCAGCACCAGGGAGCCGGCGGTGGCGCTGGCCAGGATGCCGATGATGTTGCCCACGTGGGAGCTAAACGTCGAGAGGGACTGCTCTATGGACTGCTCGTCGCCGATGTCGGCGTACACGGCGTCGAAGACGGGCAGTCGGGAGCCGGCGCCGGCCGGGACGGGCAGGCCGGCCTGCGCCATGCGGGGCACGAGGCCGACGGTCTTGAGGGCGACGGTCTTGCCGCCCGTATTAGGCCCCGTGATGAGAAGGACGCTGAACGATCCGGAGGTTGGAGGTTGGAGGTTGGAGGTTGGAGCCTCCCCATCACCTGCAGGCCTTGGTTCTTGGTTCTTGGTTCTTGGTTCTCGCGCTTCGGAGGTTGGAGACGGCAGCTTGGAGGTTGGACCACTGTCCCGTCCCACCCACACCGTGATCGGGACCACGTCCCCCTTTAGCAGCGGGTGGCGGGCGTCGACGAGGAGCAGGCCGCCGGCGGGCTTCTCGAGGAGCCATGGCTGGTCGTGGCCCTCGTGCGGGAGCTCGGCGCCGAGGGCCTGGCCGAGGCGGGCCTTGCCCAGCGAGAGGTCGATCTCGGCCATTGCGTCGACGGCCGCCGTGATGTCATCGGCGCGGGCGCCGGCCAGGGCCGAGAGGTCGCGCAGGATGCGCTGGACCTCGCGCTCCTCTTCGGCCAACATCTCGCGCCAGGCGTTGCCCATCTCGACGGTCTCCAGGGGCTCCAGGAAGACGGTGGCGCCCGAAGAGGAGACGTCGTGGACGATGCCGGGGAGCTGGGAGCGCAGCTCGGCCTTGACCGGGATGACGTAGCGGCCGTCACGCAGGGTGACGATGGGCTCCTGGAGGGCAGCGCGCGCGGCGGGGGAGCTGACGAGCTGCTGGAGGCGTCGCGACAGGCGGTCGTGGGCGTGATGGGAGTCGCGGCGGAGTTGCGCCAGGACGGGCGAGGCGGCATCGACGACCTCGGCGCGCTGGTTGACGCAGCGGGCGATCTCGGCGGTCAGCTCCCGGAACTCCGCGATGCGCTCGGCGGTCTCCGCCAGCAGGGGCACCTGGACGCGCAGGCGGGAGACGGTCTCGCGTATCGAGCGGGCCAGCGACAGGGTGGCGTGGACATTGAGGAGGTCGGTGGGCTCCAGGACGTGGCCGAGGGCCGCCTGGTGCACAAGAGAGCGAACGTCTCGGGCGGCAGCGAGGGAGAGGCCGGGCTTCATCTCCAGGAGGCGGCGCGCCTCGGCGGTCAGCCGCTGGCGGTGCAGGACCTCGCGATAGTCTGGGGAGGGCAGAAGGGCCTCCGCCAGGGTGCGGCCGGGGGCGGTCTCGCACAGGGCGGCCAGGCGGGCGATGATCTTATCGTATTCGAGGGTCTGGAGGGACTTGGGGGTCACGAGGTCTAGTGTAGCGGAAAGGGGAGAGCAATAGAGTACAGAGCAATGGAGCAAGAGACGCCGCCAACGGATGAGGAACGGATAGACGGATGGGCCAGGCCTCTCGATAGACTCAGGGCGAATTGACCTCGCGCCCCAGCACCACGGACGCCTCCCGCTGGCGGGCGGGGATGGCCCAGTAGGCGCGCAGGAGGGCGTCGCCGTCTGGGAGGAGGGCGAAGCCGTGGCGCTGGTAGAAGCGGACCGCCCAGACGGCGCCGGCCCAGGTGCCGACCAGCAACCGTGGCGTGTCGGCCAGGGCGATGGCGTGCCGGAGGAGCGCGGAGCCGGTGCCCCGGCGCTGGCGGTCGGGCACGACGTAGAGGTGGCGGATGAGGGTCACGTCGCGCACGGGCTGGTAGCCGATGACCCCGATAAGCCCCTTTCCCTCCTCCAAGCCGAAGAAGGTCATGGCGGCGGCCTCCCGCTGGATCTCGTCCAGGGGCATGTAGGGCTGGTGGTAGCAGTCGTCGGGGATGGCGCCCCGGTAGGCGGTGGCGGCGTCGTTGATGATCTCGCAGATGCGGGGCAGATCGGCGTCGTGGCAGAGGCGGATCACGTGAGGCGGCGCACTTCGAAGCGCCAGAGGGAGACCGGCTCGTCGGGCTCGATCAGCGCCTTGGACATAGCGATGGCGACCTGCTGCTGGGGGGTGTCCACTCCCTCGATGTCCGGCAGCAGGAGGCCGCGCCGACCGGAGTCGGCGTTCTGGACGATGACGCCGTAGCGCCTGGGGTCGAGCTGGTGGAGGCCGTCGATGGGCTCCGGCGGCGACAGAACATCCACGCTGTAGACGAGGTGCGGCAGCTCCTGCGGTGTGACGGGGAGAAAGCGGAGGTCGCGGCTGGCGCTGTGGATGGCGTTGCGGACGACCTCCTCCGCCAGGGTGGGGGCGATCGGCTCCACGGAGCCGATGCAGCCGCGAAGGGCGCCGTCGCCGGTCTTGAGGGAGACGAAGCAGCCGGCGCGCAGCGGCAGGCCCGGCCCTAGGGCCGGCGAGGGGCTACCGACCGGAGGGTCATCGGGCGGGTCGTCCGGTGGGTCGGGGTCCAGGGCCTGGCCGCGGAGGACGTAGGCATGGACGGCGTCGCGGGCCAGGCGGACCAGGGGGTGGGAGGGCCCGGCAGCGGCCTCGACAATGGGCTCGGGCTCCTGCACGGCGGGTTCGGCTGGAACCGCGGCGCGCGCCTCCACAAGCTCAGCGCGAACGTGGGGGTCGTCGTCCAGGATGTCGATGGCGGCGACCATGTAGCCGACGCCGAAGGGGCCCTCGTAGGAGAGGATGCGGGGTTGGACGGGCAGGCCGTCCAGGGCGCCCATGAGGAAGCTGAGGGAGGGGATGGCGTCGTCGCCGGCGGCCTCGCGGAAGGCGAGCTCCATGCCCAGGATGGCATCGACGTCCCAATTGGCGAGGGCCTCCTGGATGCGCCGGTCGAACTCCGGGCCGGCGGGGTCGTAGCCGTAGGGGCCGTCGTTAGAGAGGCGGTGAGAGAGGTCGGCGCTGGCGATGATGACGGCGCGGCGGCCGATGCGGTCCACGGCGCGGCGGACCGCCCGCCCGAACTGGAAGTGCTGCTGGGGCGACAGGAAGGCGATGTTCATGGCGACCAGGCGGGCGTCTTGCAGGCCACAGCGGAGGTAGTACAGGGGCACAGTGCAGGACCAGTCCAGGCCGCTGTCCCAGCGGTCGGCGACATCCAGGGGTAGGCCGGCGGCAGCGGCCTCCCCCTCGATGGCGGCGGCGGTCTCGGGGTCGCCCTGGAACTGGAGGCGGACCTGAGGGGCGCCCCAGCGGGCGAAGTCGCCCTCGGTAGAGGCGGCGTTGAGGAGGAAGAAGGCGCCTGGGTTCAGCGGCCCATGGGTCGCCATGAGGACCAGCGTCTCCGGCCGGTGAGCGGCCATCTCGGCGGCGAGCTGCTCCAGGGCGTCGATGGTGCGCTGGGTCTCGCGCTCGCGGCCGCGGCCGATCTCGTGGACGATGATCGGCGGGTGCGGGGAAACGCCTGCGAACTTGATGGCGGTCATAGCCAATCCTTGGAGATATTATACCGCCGATGGGAAGAGGGTGGTGATGCCGTGGAGAGCGATCAGGAGGCCGCGGGCTCTAATGAGGAGCGCGAAACGCGGCTGGTGATGTACTCTTCGACCCAGGCGCGGGCCTCGGGTTCGGCGTCGAAGCAGTGGTCCAGGCCCCAGCGGACGATGGCGTCCAGTACGGGCGCCAGGGAGCGGCCCTTTTCCGTCAGACTATATTCGGCGCGCAGGGGATGCTGGCTGTAAAGGGACCGCTCCACGAGGCCATGCTGCTCCAGCTTCTTGAGGCGGTCGGAGAGCAGGCGCGGCGGCAGGCCCGGCGATGAGCGCAGGAGCTGCTGGAAGCGGCTGCTGCCCAGGAAGAGGTCGCGGATGATGAGCATGGTCCAGCGGTCGCCGAAGATGTCGAGGCTGCGGGCGATGGGACATCCCTGGTTGTATGGCCTGGGCATTTCGCCAACAAGTGTACATCGAGGGGTTGACACAATCAAGGAAGCAACTATACTAAATGAAGTCATCCATCGCCCAGGAGGAGGTGCCCCGTGACCCGCGTACGTATCGTGCAGGAGTCGGAGGCCGGCGGCGCAACCAAGGCGCTGTACGACGAAATTCGCGACTACTTCGGCCTCGGCGTGGTGCCCGATGTCGTCAAGCTGGTGAGCACGCGGCGGGAGTTCCTGCAAGTCTTTTTCGATAACTATAAGGCGATGTTCGGCGGCGGCCACCTTCCCAGGCAGGTGAAGGAGATGATCGCCACCATCGTCTCCAAGACCAACTCCTGCTCGTATTGAACGAAGGCCCATTCGTTTCTCCTGCGGTTCGTAGGAGGGAGCCCCGAGGCGGTGCAGGCGGCGGAGGAAGGCGACGTGGAGGCGCTGCCGGTGGAAGAGCGGTACAAGGCGCTGCTGCGGCTGTGCGTGAAGCTGACGCTGCACGCCTACAAGGTGACGGATGAGGACATCGATGGCCTGCGAGCGGCCGGACTGAACGATGATGAGATCCTGGAGGGCGTCTGGGTGGCCTGCCAGTTCAACGCCGTGGACCGGCTGGCCGACACCCTGGGTCTGTACGAACTGATGCAGCTACAGGAACGGTAAGAGGCAGCGAGACCTAGAAGGAGGATCATACCATGGTCTCAGCAGCAGCAACATCCCTGCGGGACGCCCTGGAGCAGAAGCTGCGCGAGCTGGAGGAGGCGTCGGCAGAGGTCGACAAGGAGGCAGCGGCGCGGCGTCCCGCCGAGGGGGAGTGGTGCGTTAAGGAGGTGCTGTCGCACCTGTGTGGAGACGAGGGAGAGAGCGCGGTGGCGCGGCTCCGCCGGTTCGTGGACGAAGAGACGCCGCTCATTGGCATCGTCGCGGGGCTGCCGTACTACTCGCCCAAGCGGCAGGCGATGCCGGTCGCCGAGCTCCTATCGTCGGTGCGGGCGCAGTACGAGCCCATGGGCGAGTTCCTGGCGGGCCTGAGCGATGAGCAGCTGGCTCGCAAGGGTCGCGTGCCGCTCCTGAAGGACTCGCCGTTCGGTGAGTACCCAACGCTTGCGCAACTGGCGGGTGCGCTGATCAACTTCCACTTCGCGGACCACGTCAACCAGATCCGGAACTCTCGCCAGTAAGCGGCCGGCGCTGCTCGTCCAGTAAGATACTGCTGTAGCGACAAGGCAGGCAACAGAAGGAGGAGTTACGCATGGCCCATCCTGTCGTGCATTTCGAGATAGCGGGGAAGGACGGGAAGAAGCTACAGGAGTTCTACGGCAAGCTGTTCGACTGGAAGATCGACGTCTCGGCCGAGATGGGCGACTACGGGCTGGTGGAGGCCAGCGAGGGCGGCATCGGCGGCGGGATCTTTCAGGCGCAAGCCGGGATGCCGGCGTACGTCACTATCTACGTGTCGGTAGACGACCTCCAGGCGTACCTGGATAAGGCGGCGAGCCTGGGGGGCAAGGCGATCGTGCCGCCGACGCCGATCCCCGGCGTGGGCGCCTTCGCCATGTTCCACGACCCTGAGGGAAACCTGGTCGGGCTGTTCAAGGGCTAGGGATAAGCCAGCCATCTGCCGAAATCGCTCTCGTCAAGGAGGCTACACATGATCAAGGGGCTACGGCTGTCGTCCATTTGGAGCCAGGACCTGAACAGCCTGCTGCCGTTCTATCGAGATACCCTGGGGCTGAAGGTCGGCATGGAGACACCCGGCTTCGTGATCCTGGGCGACCCGGACCAGCCGGCGGCGGCGCTGGGGACGCACAGCGAGGTGCACGGCAGGGCGGTAGATCCAGCGCGACACATCGTCGGCTTCGATAGCGACGATATCCAGGGCGACTGCGCTCGGCTGAAGAGGGCCGGCGTGGAGTTCGTCGAGGAGCCCAACGCCCAGGGAGGCGTGTGGGTCGCCACGTTCAAGGACCCGGAGGGGAACCTGATCCAGCTCTTGCAGTTTGAGGGCTAGGCGAAGCCTACGGCGTTTGGGTTAGCGCTGCTGTTAGGGCTGCTATAAGCGCGCGGTCCTCGTTGGGCTGCACCGACCGTGGGTCCAGGAGCAGCATGTCGCGCTCGACGCGGGCGACGACGGGAGGGTCGCCGAGGCGGAGGCGGCGGGCGAGGTCGCTCACGTAGGCCCCGTCGCGGGGGATGGCCAGGAGCTTCGATGGCAGGCTCTCCTCCGGCAGGCTACCGCCGCCGACCATGGAGCGGCCATCGACGACGCGGGCAGGCGGGCCTATGGCCCGGGCCCAGCGGCGGGCGCGGCGCTGGATACCGGCGAGCGGCGTCGAGA
>JACPQO010000228.1 GCA_016190405.1 Chloroflexota bacterium
CTGCATCGCCTGCAGCGCCTCCTCCAGCGCCGCCTTCAGCTCCGTCGAATCCTTGCGCACACCGATGCCGTAAGGCTCGGGCTGGAGCTGGGCGTCCACCACTTCCAGAGCGCCCGCCGACTCCTCGGCGTCCAGGAGGGCCGTCGGGAAGTCCGCCAGGTTGGCGTCGGCGCCGCCGGTGCGCAGGTCTTCCACGGCCAGCGGGTTGGTGTCGAACGGCACAACGTTAATCTTCTGGTCGCATTTGGCGCTCTGCTCGTTCGCGATGTCCAACTGGATCGTCGCGATCTGCACCGCCACGGTCAGCCCGCACAGGTCTTCCAGCCCCTGGATGTTCTCCGGGTTGCCCGCCGGCACCAGGATCCCCGTCCCCACGCTCAGGTAGGGCACGAAGTCGATCTCCTCCTCGCGGTCCGGCCGGATCGTCATCGCCGACATGATCACATCGAACTCGTCCGTCTGAAGGGACAGTATGATCCCCTCAAATCCGGTATTCGCGAACTGGACTTCCACCCCCAGCTCCTCGGCGAGCGCCTTGGCCAAGTCGATGTCCACCCCGTCCGGGATCTCCGTTCCCTCCTGGAAGAACTCGAAGGGCGCGTAGGCGATCTCCGAGCCGACGTTCAGGGCGCCGTCCTGGAGTTCGGGCACTCCGGAGACGTCGATCCCCTCCTCGTCGTCGCCGCAGGCCGCGAAGGCCACGAGGGCAGCCAGGGCTAGGGCGCCGAACACGGGGAACATTCTAATGATGCCGCGTCGTGGCATGTCACCCTCCTTTGCTGAGGGGGAGAACTCGGAAAACCCTCAGTCGCAATGGATTATAGACCCAGCGTTTCCGGTGTCAATGGCCGCAGCTTGAAGCGCGCGCTCCGCCTGCTATACTGGGCGCGACCGTCATGGCCCGCCTCCAGTTCCGCGCCGGCGCCGCTGCCGTCCCCATCTCGCCGCTGCCCGAGCATCTGCGGGCGCGCCTCTACCTGGGCGGCTACGACGGCTACCTGGGCCGCCCCGCCGCCGGCATCCACGACGAGTTGTACGCCCGGGCCTTCGTCCTCAGCCAGGGGGACGTCACGCTGGCGCTCGTCGTCCTGGACCTGGTCGGCATGGCCAACTCTCACATCGCGCGCATCCGCCGGGCCGCCGCGCGGCGCCTGGGGCTGCCGGAGGCCAGCTTCCTGGTGGCCTGCACCCACAGCCACGCCAGTCCGGACCTGCAAGGGCTGTGGGGCGGCGTCTCCTCAGAGTACTCGTCGCACGTGCGGCGGCAGGCGGTCCAGGCCATCCTGCGGGCCGCCGAGAGCGCCGCGGGCGCCTCGCTACGCGTCGCCAGCGGCCGTGCCCAGGGCCACACCGTCAACCGTCGCGGCTGGCCCCAGACGGATGAGACGCTGACCGTGCTCCAGGCCCGCGACTCCCGGCGGAAGCCGATCGCCACCATCGTCAATTTCGCCGCCCACCCCACGGTCACCCAGGAGGAGAACCTGCTGATCTCCCGCGACTTCCCGGGCGTGCTGGTGGACGGCCTGGAGGGCGACCTGGGCGGCGTCGTCCTGTTCGTCAACGGCGATCAGGGGGACTCGAACCCCAACGTCGGCGGCGATTTCGCCGCCATGCGCCGCTACGGCGAGGCGCTGGCCGAGGACGCGGCCAGAGTCGTCAAGCGGGCCGGCGATCTGGCCCCGCCGCTTCGGCTCACCTCCCTCGATATGGACGTGCCCCTGGCCAACCCCCGCCTGCGCCTGCCGCCCGACCTGGTCCTGCGCGGCTTCCTGGCGGCGACCCGCGGCCTGGCCGGCCTCGGCGCCCTGAGCTGGCTGGCCAGCCGCTACGCCAGGCAGGACCGGGCCTTCGTCTTCGCCGGCCTCGGACTGATGGCCGAACATCCCGTCTTCGTCCGCGGCGGGCTACCCGTGATGCGCACGCGCGCCAGCCGCCTGCAAATCGGCGACGGCCTGGACGCCCTGACGGCCCCCGGCGAGGTGGTGACCCGGCTCGGCACAGCCTTGCGCGGCCGCCTCCAGACGCCGGCCACCATGTTCCTGGGCCTCACCAACGACACCCTGGGCTATTTCATCCCCCGCGACGAGTGGATGACCGGCCACAACAGCAACTACGAGGAGTCGGTGTCCCTGGGGCGGGAGGCCGCGCCCACCCTGGAACGGGCCGCCGCCGAGCTGTTGGGGACATAGGCCGGCTGCGTGCGGTCCTTTGGGGTGGACCGCGCACTGAAGTGCGCGGCTTGACAGCCAATGACCCCTTCGTGAGCCGCGGACTTCAGTCCGCCGGGAATCATCCCTGGCCCTGTGGCCCCCTTGACCCCTTGACCCTTTGACCCTATAGCCCTTCCGTTGTACGCTTACCCTCGCGTAAAAGTAAGACAGCCATGACGAGCGACAACTGCCCCGTTATCGTTGGCGTAGGCCAGTACGTCAACCGCTCTGAGGAGCTGGACGAGGCCCGCGAGCCGGCGGAGATGATGGCCCACGTCGCCCGCGCCGCCGAGGCCGACGCTTGCGTCGAAGGCTTGCTGGCCAGGGTCGATTCCCTACAGGTGGTGAACATCATCAGCTGGCCCTACACCGACGCGCCCGCCCTGCTGGCCGAGCGGCTGGGCGCCCGGCCCAGCCACACCCTCTACTCCAGCATTGGCGGCGACACGCCCCAGCGGCTGATCAACCAGGCCGCCCAGGCCATCGCCGAGGGCCGTGTGGGCGTTGCCCTGCTGGTCGGCGCCGAGGTGATGAACTCGCGCCGCCTGGCCCGCCAGCAGGGCCGCCACCTCCCCTGGTCGCCCCGCGGCACGCCGGCGCGCATCGACGGCGACACCCGCACCGGCAACACCGAGGTCGAGGCCCGCCACGGCGCCACCGTGCCGACACGCGTCTACCCGCTGTTCGAGAACGCCATCCGGGCGCACCTGGGGCTGAGCATCGAGGAGCACCGCCGGCGCCTGGGCGCCCTGTGCGCCCGCCTCGCCGCTGTCGCGGCCGGCAACCCCTACGCCTGGTTCCCGCGGGCGCGCACCGCCGACGAGATCATCGCCGTGGGCCCGCACAACCGGATGATCTGCTTCCCCTATCCCAAGCTGATGAACGCCATTATGGAGGTGGACCAGGCGGCCGCCGTCATCATCACCAGCGCCGCCACCGCCCGCCGCCTGGACATCCCGGAGGAGCGCTGGGTCTACCTGCGGGGCTGCGGCGACGCCAACGACAAGTGGTTCCTCAGCCAGCGCCTGTACTACCACTCGTCGCCGGCCATCCGGCTGGCCACCCAGCGGGCGCTGACGATGGCGGGCATCGCCGCGGACGACATCGCCATGTTCGACTTCTACTCCTGCTTCCCGTCGGCGGTGCAACTGGCCCTGGACGCCCTGGAGCTTCAGCCCGACGACCCGCGGCCGCTGACCGTGACCGGCGGCCTGCCCTACGCCGGCGGCCCCGGCAACAACTACGTGATGCACTCCGTGGCGACGACGGTGCAGCGGCTACGCGACGCCCCGGACTCGCTGGCGATGGTCACCGGCCTGGGCTGGTACGTCACCAAGCACTCGGTGGGGGTCTACAGCGGCCGCCCGCCGCAGGGGCCCTGGCAGCGGACCGATCCCGCAGTGGACCAGGCGCAGGTCGAGGCGATGGAGAGCCCGTCCTTCCTGGACCACCCGCCGGCGGGCGAGGCCGTCATCGAGACGTACACCGTGGCCTTCGACCGTGAAGGCCGGCCCGAGCAGGGGATCGTGATCGGGCGGCTGGCCGAAGACGGCGGCCCCCGGTTCTTCGCCAACACCGAGCCCAATGCGGAGCTGATGTGGGCCATGACCCGCGACGAGTTCATCGGCCGCCGCGGCCACGTCCGCCACGACGCCGAGAGCGGCAAGAACGTCTTCAGCCTCTGATCCGCCTGTGGCGGCGCTGGCGCGATGGTATAATCCGGCCAGCCGTGGGCGGGCTGCCCTCACATCTCGCCGGAGATGGAAGGAGCAGCAAGATGCAGCTTGGAGCCCGCCGCAGGTCGTTTCTTCCCCTTCTCTGTCTGGCCATCGGCATCGCTTGGCTCTCGCTGGGCGCCGGCGCCGGCGCCGCCGCAGCCCAGCCCGGTAAGATCACCGTCAGTTCGACGGCCATCACCGGTCAGACGGGCAAGACGCTGCTGGTCTTCGCCCTGCCGCAGCAGGGCCCTGACACCGGCGGCCGGATCTGCGCGCAGATCGACGAGAGCCCGTTCATCCTTGCCCCCACGGTGGTGACGGACCAGCCGCCGGACAACCCCTGCGGACCGCCGACGCCCGAGACCGTGTTCCCCGCGGGCACCTACGGCGTGTTCGCCGGGGTCTACCAGCCGGGCTCGCAGACGCCGGAAAAGGAGGCCAAGGTCATCGTCGAGCTGGACGGCGACGAGTCGGTCGAGCTGGACGGCTCGCTGTTGTCGGCGGGGGCCCTGCCCATCCTGGACCAGCTGGCCGGCTGCCTGGAAGCCACCAACGTGGCCTGGGGCCTCAACAACCAGACCAAGCAGTGGGTGAGCTTCGACCCCGACCTGCCGCCCGCCTTGCAGGGCGTGACGCAGCTCATGCCGGGCGGCGGCTACTTCCTGAACACCAGTGCCGACTGCATGATCGACTACGGCGACAACCACGTCTCCACCTACACCGGCTGGAACCTCTTCGGCTGGCGCTAAGGCGAAAGGGCCTCGCAGCTCCTCGGAACACCGGCGGCGCCATCCGTGGCCCCTGTCATCCTGAGCGGCGACGACGCGCGCAGACCGCATCTGGCCGTACGCGAAGGGATCTGGGGGGACGGCGGAGCGGTGGGTCAGGCGGCACCGCCAGCCGCCGCAGCGGCCCTGTGAAGGCCTTTCGCCGGGTTTTCTTCATACGCCCAGCCCCACATGGGCGTCACCTCGCGCGCTTGCCCGCCCCGTACGGGCTCCCCTACAATCTAGTCACCGAACGCGCCATCACACGTAGGGGCGCATGGCCATGCGCCCCTACCGTCGCAAAAGGTTCCCAATCGTGACCCAGCGCAAACAGCCGGACATGCCCAAAGCCTACGACCCCTCCCGGACCGAGGGGCCCCTGTACCAGCTCTGGCTGGAGCGCGGCTACTTCACGCCCAGGGTCGATCCCGAACGAGAGCCCTTCTGCATCATCTATCCGCCGGCCAACGTCACCGGTGAGCTTCACCTGGGGCACGCCCTGGTGGACACTATCGAGGACTGCCTCATCCGCTGGCACCGCATGCGCGGCGACCCCACCCTCTGGCTGCCCGGCGTCGACCACGCCGGCATCGCCACCCAGAACGTGGTCGAGAAGGAGCTGGCCAAGGAGGGCGTCAGCCGCCACGACCTGGGCCGCGACAAGTTCCTGGAGCGCGTCTGGCAGTGGGTCCACAAGTACCGCAGCGTCATCTCTCACCAGCACGTCCGCCTGGGGGCCTCCCTGGACTGGAGCCGGGAGCGGTTCACCATGGACGAAGGGCCCCAGCGGGCCGTGCGTACCACCTTCGTCAAGCTCTACGACCAGGGGCTCATCTATACGGGCGAGCGCAGCATCAACTGGTGCCCCCGCTGCC
>JACPQO010000229.1 GCA_016190405.1 Chloroflexota bacterium
GCGCCAGGGCGAGATCCTCGTGTGCCCAGCGACGATGCCCGCCTGGACGCCTCTGTTCGGCATCGCCGCCGCCGTCGTCACCGACCACGGCGGCATCCTCTCGCACACGGCTATCGTGGCCCGCGAGTACCGGATCCCGGCCGTCGTAGGCACCAAGGTGGGCACAGCCTTGATCAAGGACGGCCAGACCATCACCGTGGACGGAACCGGCGGCACCGTCAGGCTGGAGGGCTAGCTCACTTGTAGGGGCGCAGCATGCTGCGCCCCTACTCACACCTAGCGCCCTTCATGAGCGCTCCAGCAACCGCCGGCAGCCGAGAGTCGAGCTACCTCCTTCTCCTCATCACCGTCTCCCTGGGCGCTGTCCTGGCCCCTCTCAACTCCACCATGCTGGCCGTGGCCCTGCCCGAGATCCGCGACGACTTCTCCGTCGGCCACGCCGAGATCGGCTGGCTGGTCTCCGCCTACCTCATCGCCATGGCCGTGGCGCAGCCCATGGGCGGGCGCCTCGGCGACCAGTTGGGCCGCGCCCGCGTCTTCCGGGCTGGACTTGCCGCTTTCCTCGTCCTCTCCCTGGCCGCCGCCTTCGCACCCACCTTCCCGGTCCTCATCCTGATGCGCAGCGGCCAGGCCCTCGTCGGCGCCGCCGTCATCCCCAACGGTATGGCCATGCTCAGGGAGTCCGTCCCCGCCAGCAGGTTCGGCCGCGCCACCGGCCTCACGGGCTCCGCCATCTCCATCTCCGCCGCCGTCGGCCCCCTGCTGGGCGCTGGCCTCCTGGCCACCGGGTCCTGGCGGCTCCTCTTCCTGATGAACGTCCCTCTGGTGGCCGTCGCCCTGGCTAGCCAGGCCCTGCTCGCCTATCCGGAGAGAGTCGCCCGCCTCAAGCTGGACATCGATTGGCCTGGCGCCGCGGTCTTTGCTGCCCTCCTGGCGTCTGTCACCTTCCTCCTCAATTCCCTGCGCGGCGGACAGGACGGGTACGTCATGGGCGCCGGCATCCTGGGCCTCCTGATATTCTCCGCCCTCTTCCTTCAGCGGCAGGTCTACACCTCCACGCCCATCGCCGAATGGAAGCTCTTCCGCAGCCGCTCCTACGCCGCGGCCACCACCTACATCCTGTTCAGCAACCTGGTGATGTACACTACCCTACTGGCCATGCCCTTCTTCATCAAAGAGGTGCAGCACAAGGGGAGCGCGACCACTGGTACCCTCCTGGGCGCCATGTCCATACTGATGGCCGTCGTCGCCCCTCTCAGCGGCCGCCTGTCCGATGCCTGGGGCCGCCGGCAGCCCGTCCTGGCCGGCGGCCTCGTTCTGGTGGCTGGCGCCATCCTGCTCCTGGTTGGCCTGGACC
The DNA here is from genome assembly GCA_016190405.1 of Chloroflexota bacterium. Next base: position 1,358 of record JACPQO010000229.1, read on the forward strand.
GCGGCGTCTCCTACGGGTACCTGGCGGCCAGCCTGGTCATCCTCGGCCTCGGCGTCGGCCTGAGCACCGGGCCCGCCAGCGCCGCCGCCATCGAGGCGGCCCCCCGACATCTGGCCGGCACCGCCGCTGGCACCAACTCCATGATGCGCTACCTGGGCAGCATCGTCGGCGCCGGCATCCTGGGCGCCGTGCTCAGCGCTGGTACGGACGGGCCGGGCGTGTCCCTCTTCCACCTCATCTTCGCGGTCCTGGTGGCTATGGCGGCCCTCGCCTGCGTCTCCGCCCTCTTCGTCCACCGCTTTCCGCCCGAGACGCCGGCTCCCAGTGTTCAGCCGTTTCCAGCCGAGGCCGGGGCCCTGGGGGCCGCGCGATCCTCCCGGGCGGAGCCCTGAGGAGGCGGCGACATGCTCGGCTCCTCCTCCCTGGGCGGCCTGCCCCGCCTGCGCGACGCCCGGCGCGGTCGCGCCTCCTCCTACGACGTCTCCGGCGGCAACGCCGACTTCTGGCTCGTGGCCCCCGGCGAGACCCGCACCCTCGCCGCTATCGACGGCCCCGGCTGTATCCGCCACATCTGGATGACCCTCGCCTCTCGCGAGGCCGCCTACCCCCGCCGCAGCGTCCTGCGCATGTACTGGGACGGCTCCGACGCTCCCTGCGTGGAGGTCCCCAGCGGCGACTTCTTCGGCATCGGGCACGGCATCGTCAAGCAGTTCTGGTCGCTGCCCCTGGCCATGAGCCCCCAGGACGGCCGCGCCTTCAACTGCTTCTTCCCCATGCCCTTCGCGAAAGGCGCCCGCATCGACCTCACCAACGACGGCGAGCGCCGCCTCGTCGCCTACTTCTACGTCGACTACGAGCAGTACGACAGGTCCCCGGAGGGTGTCGGCTACTTCCACGCCCAGTGGCGTCGCCAGAACCCCACCGACGGCTGGGGCGACGACTCCCGCCGCTTTGCTGAGCACCCCGACTACCGCAGCGAAGTCTGGTCGACCCCTAACCTGACCGGCGAAGGCAACTACGTCATCCTCGAGGCCCGCGGCCGCGGCCACTACGTCGGCTGCAACCTGAACATCGATTGCTTCCAGCGCAGCAAGAACGACTGGTACGGCGAGGGCGACGATATGATCTTCATCGACGGCGACACGTCGCCCACGCTCCACGGCACCGGGACGGAGGACTACTTCAATACCGCCTGGGGCCCCGGCCAGGAGTTCTGCGCCCCTTACCACGGTCTCCCCCTCACCTCCGGCAAGCCCGACTGGCCCTACGGCGGTAAGCACTCCATGTACCGCTTCCACATCGAGGACCCCATCCACTTCCGCGAGTCCATCCGGGTCACCATCGAGCACGGCCACGCCAACAACCTCTCCAACGACTACTCCTCCACCGCCTACTGGTACCAGACGGAGCCCCACCTGCCGTTCCTGCCCCTGCCGCCTGTCGCCGACCGCCTGCCGCGCGAGTAGGGCGCGATCTTCTGACCTCTCCGTGTCATCCTGAGCGCCGACCACACCCTTCGACAGCGAAAACGCAGGCTCGCGAAGGGATCTGGGGAGGGGCAAACATACCACTCTCCTGCCGCCGTAGGGAATGGCGGCGCGGCCCTGCAATTGTGCTAGAATTCACATGGAATCTGACGCCGAGGAGATCATACCGCCGCCATGCCGAGATGGTTCCGCAGGGGCGGGCCGCCAGCCGGTTCGGCCGGGCCGGCGGATGGTGAGTCGCATCGCCGCGGCGACGCCATCGGCCTGACCCGCAACCCCATCTCTGTCCTGGGCGCCGTCATGGGCCTTCTGGGGCTGGCGGCCGTCAGCTTTGCCCTGGTCGTACAGGCCCTGGGTGTCCGGCCCAGCCCCTACTTCGGGGTCCTGGCCTTCCTGCTCCTTCCGTCCGTTCTGGTGGGGGGTCTCGTCCTCGTTCCTGCCGGCATGCTCTGGGAGGCGCGGCGCCGGGCGGCGGCGGCGCGCCGCGGAGAAGGCGTGCCGCCGGCGTTCCGCATAGACCTCAGCAACCCCCGGCACCTGTGGGGCATCGCCGCCTTCGCCACCGCTACCGCCCTCATTCTGGGCGCCCTGGGTGCCGCCGGCTATCGTGCCGTGGAATTCACAGACTCCGTTACCTTCTGCGGCCAGACCTGCCACACCGTCATGGCCCCCCAGTACGAACCGAACAAGCAGTCTGCCCACGCTCGTGTGCCCTGCGCTACCTGCCACATCGGGTCGGGAGCCAGCTGGTGGGTCCAGTCCAAGCTCTCAGGTTTGGGGCAGGTCTTCGCCACCGTCCTGGACACCTACCCCCGGCCCATCCCGGCGCCCATCGAGGACCTGCGCCCCGCCCGTGAGACGTGCGAAGAGTGTCATTGGCGGGAGCGCGCGTATGGCCTGCGGCTCAAGATGTACCGCGAGCACCTCCCCGACGAGCAGAACACTATGGAGACCCGCGCCCTGGCCTTCCGGGTGGGGACGGGCGGCACGGAGCCCGGCGGCGTGCACTGGCATACCGCCGTCCAGATATGGTACCGCTCCGCTGATGCTGAGCGTCAGAAGATCGGCTGGGTGGCGGTCGAGGGGGACCCTGAACGCGCCGCGGAGTGGATCAACCCCCTGATCCCCCAGGACCAACTCGGGGAGGCCCGCCTCATGGACTGTGTCGACTGCCACAACCGCACGGGACACGAGATCCCGTGGCCCGAGCGGCTCATCGATGAGGCGCTCACGTCTGGCCGGCTCGACTCCAGCCTCCCGTACTTGAAACGGGAGGCCATGCGCCTGCTCTTCGCCGACGACGTCAACCCCGACGCCGGCCGCCTGGCCGCCACCTGGAAGAACGGCTGGTTCGACCAGCTCCGCGACTTCTACAGCCATAACTATCCCGATGTGGCCTCAACCAAACAGGAAGCGATCCAGAAGGCCATCGAGGAATTGCAGCGCATCGCCGGCCAGGTCATCTACCCGGAGATGAATACCACCTGGCGCACCTACATCAACAACAACAAGCACGTGAACCAGCAGCGGCAGGAGGATGGCTGCTTCCGCTGCCACACCTCCCTCATGCGCAGCGACACCCGCGAGTCCCTCCCCGGCGCCCGCTGCGAGTACTGCCACTACGAGTTCCCCCCCGGCCAGATCAAGGAGATGCAGGAGATCGAGTAGCCGGAAGGTGCGCCCGCCTGCGCAGGGACAAGCGGCCGACCACCAGCAGCCGCACCGGCGCCTCGAACCCTGAAGAAATGTCATCCTGAGCGAGATGACATTCGCTCGACAGCGGCAACGCAGCTTCGCGAAGGATCTGGGGCGGGGCAAACGTCTGCAACGGGCCGAATGGAGTCACGGCTCCCGCCACCTCACCTCGAACAGCCGCACCGGCTCCTCGAACCCCTTGGCCACGAACTCCCCGCGATCCGCGAACAGGAAACCCTTGCCGGAACACAAGCCGCGCACGGTATCCGCCACCAGAATCTCGCCGCCCTCCGCCTTCGCTGCGATCGGCGAAGCCAGGATCACCGTCGCCCCGAACAGGTCCCCCTCTTCCTCGATCGGCTCCCCGGCGTTCAACCCGCACCGAACCAGTAGGGGCGCATCATGAGGCGCCCCTACGCCCGTATTCCACTCATCGAACGCCCGCTGCAAAGCCACCGCGCACTCCACCGCCTTCGTGACCGACCCGAACGAGGCCATGAAGCCGTCGCCCATCGTCTTCACCTCCGCGCCGCCGTGCGCCTTCAGAACCTCGCGGGTGATCCGCTCGTGCTCCCGCAGCACCTCTCGCGCTTTCGCGTCGCCCAGGCGCTGGGTGATCGCCGTGGAGCCTTCGACGTCCGTGAACAGGATGGTGCGGAAGGTCCCAGCTTCAGAC
>JACPQO010000230.1 GCA_016190405.1 Chloroflexota bacterium
GCAGTGGATGGCGCCCCACAAGTTGACAGCGAACAGGTGGTGCAGGTTGTCCTGGGTGCCGCGGGCGACGGGCGCGGACCGCCCCACGCCGGCGTGGTTGAGCAGAGTATCGACGGCGCCGAACTGCTCCACCGTGCGGCGGACCAGCGCCGCCACCGCCAGCCGGTCCGTCACGTCGGTGGGGACGGCAAGGCACTGGCCGGGCAGATGCGCCAGGTCGGCGGCCACGGCCTCCAGACGCTGGCCGTTGCGGGCGGCTAGGACGACGTTGGCGCCGCGGCGGGCCAGCTCGCGGGCCGTCTCGCGGCCGATGCCGGAGGAGGCGCCGGTGATGATGGCGGTGCGGCCATCTATGTTCATCGTGTCGCGAACAGCCGAATATTCATCGCTCCAAGGCCGGATGCCTTCTCCAGCAGAAGTATGAGTAGTCGATCTCGTCCGGGCTGCTGCCCAACGAGGTAAGGATCATCGCCGCCTCCGCCCGGTGCGCCATGGCGTGCGAACCGACGCTGAGCATCACCTGCCAGAAGGGCCTTTGCCAGGTGCGCCACTCGCCCCCCTGCGGGTCCATCAGTGATGACACCTCGTCCAGCCGCCCGTCGGTCAGCCCGCCTACGAACTTCCGCAGCCCTTCGTGCGCGCTTGCGTAGGACTGGCGTATGGCGGGCATCACCCGGCCGGGCTCCACTCTAGCTAGGGGCGGCGGTTCCCCCGTCCACTTCATCAGCCAGCTCACATGCGAGCCCAGGTTATGCAGCAGAATCCCCTGTATGCTGCCGAAGCTCACATCTCTGTCGCGGGTCAATTCCTCCTCGTCCACACGCGCGGCCGCTTCCAGCACCTGTTCGTTTGCCCACTCGTTGTAGTCGAACAAGGAGCGGACCATCTCCAGCTTGCTCATCGCATTGCTCGCCGCGTTATGTAGAGCGCCCGGACAGCCACTCGGCCATCTTGGGCCAGGCGCGGCCGACGGCGTTCTTGCCGGCCACCAGGCTGACGTGGCCGCCCTTGAGCACAACGTCCTCCTTGTCCTCGCTGCCCACCAGCGTGATCAGCGGCTCGGTAGCCGGGAAGGGTGCGATGTGGTCGTGTTGGGCCATTATGTGAAGCACCGGACAGGTGACGGCGCCCAGGTTCACGCGGCGGCCAGCGACGGCCATCTGCCCCTTCATCAGCTTGTTCTCCCACATCAGCTCGCGGATGAACTGGCGGTAGGCCTCGCCGGGGAAGGGTATCTGCTCGTTCGTCCACTTGTACATGATGCGGTAGCCGTAGACGAACATGGGGTCCCACAGGTTGTCGAGCAGCCGGACGTAAGAGATCCAGCGCTCGGCGGGCCGCAGCATCTCGAAGGCGCGCAGCATGAGGTCGGGCGGAATGTTGCCCATGGTGTCCACCAGTTGGTCGAGGTCGATGAAGCGGGGGTCGGCCCAGCGCCGGAACAGGCCCATCCCCTCCATGTCCACGGGGGTGGCGGCGCAGACCAGGTTGGCCACCGGGGCATCGTGGACGATCCCCTTATACATTAGCCCGAACAGCCCGCCCATGCAGTACCCGAACAGGGTGTAGTCGGGCTCGCCGGTGGCCTTCTGGACCTCCTCCAGGCAGCGGGGCATGAAGTCCAGGACATAGTCCTCCAGGCGCAGGCTCTTGTCCTCCGGCCGGGGGACGCCCCAGTCGAGCATGAACACGTCGAACCCCTGGCGTAGCAGGTACTCGATGAGGCTCTGGCCGGGGGTCAGGTCCAGGATCCAGGGCTTGCTGACCAGCGACATGACACAGACGACGGGCACGCGGTAGACCTCGTCGGTCATAGGGCGGTAGTGGTAGAGGCGGAGGGTACCGCGGGAGTAGACAACGTCCTTGGGTGTCGCGCCCACGGGCGGTTCCTGGCGGGCCAGCAGGATGTCCAGGCCGCGCTGGGCGCGCCGGAGGTTGCGCTGCACCTGGGCCTGGGCAGCCTGAAGCATCTGGTTCACGTCCGGGGTGCGAAGGGTGGCCACGGTCTCCTTTCCTTTCGGGCGGCGGCAGAGAGCGGGCTAGGCGTTATCGCCGGTCCGGGTGCGGGGGCGACGCGTCCGGCGGGGCCGCAGCTGGGTGACCGGGGCGCCGCCGGGGACGCGGGCGGCGGCGGCCAGGTTGCCCAGGCCAGACTCCAGGGAGGCCAGCCGCTCCTCTACGGCGCGCAGGCGCTCCCCCAGCTCGACGATGTCACTATGGGTGGGCAGGTTGAACGTGTTCAGGTACCGGTCCATGCTCTGGTTGAGGAGGCGCTGGATGCCGGAATAAGCCTCCAGGTAGCCGCCCATGAAGCGGCCGAAGGCATCGGTGCCCATGGTTTCGTTGAAGAAGCTGTTCCACTGGCGCTCGGTGGCGGTCAGCCAGTCGCGCCAGAGCTGCATTACGTCGCTGCTGCCGTTGCTGTCAGGCATGGCGTCCTCTCTTTCGCGGTGCCGGCGGTTCCCGCTCGGAGGCTCGCTCGCCGGCGGGCCCGTGCTCGAAATTGTCCAATGAATCCAGGGCCGAGTGCAAGATGCTCTGGTAGCGGCCGAACAGCTCCAGCCACAGGTTCAGGAAAGCCTCGCCCGCCTTGGTCAGGGAGTACATGCGACGGGCGGGGCCCGATTCGGAGGTGTCCCAAAAGGAGGAGACCAGGCCGGCCCGCTCCAACTGGCGGAGGGTGCGGTAGACGGTTGTGGAATCGAAGGCCGGCAGCCCTGCCTTGGCCAGCTCCTGGACCAGCTGGTACCCGTAGGCGTTCCAGCGGCGGAGGAAGGCCAGCAGGCTGGAGGCCAGGAGGTCGCCGTGGAGGCGGGGCCGGAAGGGGTTCTGGCGCGGCTCTTCCTCGCGGTCTGTATCGCTGTCCTTGCTGGCTCTAACCATTCGTCCTCTTTTTCACAATTTCCTCGGCGGTCAGATTGGCGTGGGGGTTGACAGCATGTTGATGCTATGTGTATATTGCACCTAAGTAAAAGTAATGTCAAGAGGAGGTCGCCATGCCCAAGCAGGAAACCGTGGACAAATTCTTTGACGCCGTCACCGAGGCCTACGACGCCTTGCTGGACGTCGCCAAGTCCGCCAACGACCGCGGCCACCGGGTGTCCCGAAGGCTCATCGACGAGGTCGAGAAGGGCCAGATCGAGGCCCTGGGCCTGGGGCGGCGGTTGGCCACCGCGCCGCGGGACGTCACTGGCTTCTACAGCGCTGCCGTCCGCTCCCTGACCGACGCCCAGGGGCGTGTCCTGGGGCTGACCCGGCAGCTGCTGGACGAGATAACGGAGACCCAGGCGGAGACCCGCGACACCATGCGCCGTCTCATCGAGTCCAACCGCGCGGCTGGGCGGGCCGCCATCGAGGCGACCCGGGAGACCGTCGGGCGGGCCAGCGAGGTGGTCCGGCCGGCGCGGGGCGGCGACGGCCGCAAGGCGGAGCCGGCGCGGGCAGCCAGGAAGGCCAAGCGGGAGCCGCCGGAAGCCGAAGCCGAGGCCGAGGCCTAGATCAGGCCCAGCTCTAACTTCCGTTGCGGCGCAGGTAGCGGCGCGGCGCGGCCAGAAAGGCCGCGATGTGGCTGTACACCCTGGGGTTGAAAGCCAGCCCCACATGGGTCCCCGGCACCTCGACATCGGATTCCGGGTCTTCGTTTATGCACACCCGCCAGTCCACCACGCCATCGGTCTTGGTGTAGATGGCGATCTGGGGGATAGAGGCCGGGAAGTCCCGACGCAGCGCCTTTAGGAAGTCACAGGTACAAGCACCGCTGTAGCAGTCGGGCATCACCGGGGGGCCGTTGCGCCGGCTCAGGATGCGGCCACGCACCAGGTACGCTGTCTGCAGGACGAAGGGGTGCACGCGCACGCCGCGGAACGGTGAGGCCATAGTGACGACCGAGCCCACCAGGCGCGGCCGGCGGGTGGCGGCGCCGCGGGCCAAAACGCCGCCCAGGCTATGCCCGATGAGATGGACCTTGCCCCCCGTCTCCGTGTAAGCCCGCTCGACCGTCTCCAGAAGGCGGTCCGCGAGCACGTTCGGGCACTCCGCGTTGCGGCCGATGCCGGACATGTAGGGCTGGTAGCTCATCCGGCGCAGCCAGGCGTAGAGGTCGCCCAGGTACTGGTCGGAGCCCATGAAGCCGGGTACCACGACGACGCCGGAATCGTCTCCCTTGGGCACACCGATCCCCCGGTAGACGGCCGAGGCCCGGAGGGAAAGCCAGTCTAGACCGAGGAAGGCCTCCCGCCAGAGGGGGAGGGCCATGGACTCGAATTCTTCTTCTTCGTATTTCCGCAAGCGGGCCACGTTCTATCGCACCCCCGCGCTATAGACGCTGGCTCATTCGTCTATTTCCGCCTTCTATGATACCAGATTCCGCCGCTGGCTGCCCTTGCCCGCTGGGTTTGCAGGTATTATAACCGCCTGCGGCCTTGGAGCAATATGGCCCCCAAAGTTGATCGCCACCGGCTTGAGCAGGCCCTCAAGAGATGGACAACGCCGCGGTTTCCCACTATAATGCCTGTATCGCTCGTCGGGGGTAACCGGACCGGCTCACCGCCCGAGCTAGACTCGGGCTTACCCAGGAGGGGGCATCGGATGGCCCAGACCGGCCTAAACCGCCGGCTCAGCGCTCAGGACGCCGCTTTCCTCTACTTCGAGAAGGAAGAGGCGCCCATGCATATCGGCTCCATCGCCGTCTTCGACGGCGATGTCCCCTACGAGCGGTTCGTCCAAAACATCGCTTCCAAGCTCCATCTCATCCCCCGCTACCGGCAGCGCGTCGTGCCGGCCCCCTTCAATATCGGCCACCCCACCTGGGAGTTCGATCCCGATTTCGACATATCGCGCCACATCATTCCCGTCCAGATAGAGCCGCCGGGGACGGACGCCCAGCTTATCGAGCTGGGCGCGCGCCTGTTCGCCGGCAAGCTGGACCGCGGCAAGCCGCTGTGGGAGATGTACCTGGTGCGGGGGCTGGAGGGGCAGCGCAGCGCCGCCGTCTCCAAGGTCCACCACTGCCTGGTCGATGGCGTGTCGGGGATAGAGC
>JACPQO010000212.1 GCA_016190405.1 Chloroflexota bacterium
CGCCTGGGGCCTCCCCGGCGACGGCGCCGACCGGGTGACATACGCGCTGGAGGGCTCCGTGTTCATCGCCGGCGCGGCCGTGCAGTGGCTGCGGGACGAGTTGGGCCTCATCGCCACCAGCGCCGATTCCGAGCCCCTGGCGGCCAGCGTCCCCGACTCCCACGGCGTCTACGTCGTGCCGGCCTTCGTCGGCCTGGGCGCCCCCCACTGGGACCCCCACGCCCGCGGCGCCATCGTCGGCCTCACCCGCGGCGCCACCCGCGCCCACCTGGTGCGCGCCACCCTGGAGGCGATGGCCTATCAGACCCGCGACGTCATCGAGGCCGTGGAAGCCGGCTCCGGCGTCGCCCTCTCCGAGCTGCGCGTGGACGGCGGCGCCGCGGCCAACAACCTCCTGCTCCAGGTCCAGGCCGATATCCTGGGCCGCGACGTGGTCCGCCCGGCCGTGCTGGAGACCACCGCCCTGGGCGCGGCCTACCTGGCCGGCCTGGCCGTGGGCTTCTGGAAGGACCGGGACGAGGTGGCCCGCAACTGGCGCATCGACCGGCGCTTCAGGCCCCAGATGCCCGAGGACCGCCGCCAGGAGCTGTACGCCGGCTGGCAGCGCGCCGTGCAGCGGGCCATGGGTTGGGCCCAGACCTAACGGCCGGATTCTATCAGCACGGAACGAGCATTTTCCTGCAGTTGCTGTCTCGCGCTATGCGTCCTTGGGCCATCCTTGTCGGCATTCTCGAGGGTGTCAATGATCATGCCGCGTGTAAGAGCAGGCGTTACATTTCCGTCCGAACCGACGATTAATGCTAGGTTCAGGAAGCATAGGAGCGCCCTTCGCATGAGTTCTCGGCATTGCCGGTCCAATAAGCTTCCCGCCTCGTGTCCGCTCCACGAGAAGTAGACATCAAATTCGTGTGGTGCCACCTTGCGGCCCACGACTGCGGACAGGACTTCCAGTGGCGGAGGACTACCATGGGCTACACCATCCCTCAAACGACCAAATGCTTGCACAAGTTTTTTCGCACTTCTACGAGCGCTAACATCAGCTCCAATCAACCAAGCTACTCTTGGAGCAAGCCGAGACTCATGGTCTTCTTTGCGCAACAAAAGGGCGTCAATAACGATATATTCGAGGAGCGCCGCCACGAGATTGTCCTTCACGGACTGCACAACGTCCGCATGACTGAGGGCAAGTCTGATCTGTACTTCGGTTTCCCGATCCATGCTCGCCCTACCACCCATCACGTAATCCAGTTGGGCCGCGACCCGGGCTAACAGGTTGATCTGTGCGTCGCTGAGTTGGACGACATCGCTTGGGTATGTCTGAAGGCCGACCGGAATGCGCCAGAAGTCGGTAACTGGATACACCGATAGCTCCGTGACGTAAGAGTCGCCCGTCACGGGCATGATCCCGCTCGCTAACCAGATAGCCTGGCGCAGCCGATGAAATGCGATGAGAGGCCAAGCGCTTGCTGTTGTGGCCGCGAATGGGCCAAAGTGATCGCGCGATATGGAGGATCCAGCCACAAAGACACAACTATAGCCCTTGGGCAGTTTCATGATGTCGAGCTCGGTGATATGACCTTGTTGCAGCAGCCAGCGGATTAAGCGGTCAGTATCGGGATCGATCGCCACTCCGACTGGTAGACCGATATGGCGTCGGACCTTCACCCCATATGCCAATGTGTACCCAGCGCACGATTTGACTGCTACTCGTAGCTCGCTAAGCACCGCTTCCGCAATCTCAGCGCAATATTCGCGGGCTGGCTCGCCGGAAGCCCCCCAAGCTTTCACCACACTGGCCAGTATGCATCGAGGTTCATTCGTATATATTGGGTCATCACCGAACCACGTGGCCAGTTGTGTGTCTCTCAATACGACGCTCACCAGCTTGCGGCCCTCCACACTATCCCAAGCGTCTCGACCAAGTTGAGATCCTACGAGCGTACCGCGCTCGAGTGCGGAAAAGCGGAGGTGGGCTGCTGCCGTAACCAAGTCACCCTCGAACATGCTGTGCACCCGGATAAGAAACGGCTCGAGAGCCTCGGCGAACTCCCCCGGACTCACCATGTCATGAACACCATACAAGATTAGAGCTAGCCGCTTAACTCCCGCCGTACCTATTCAGAGGGTGGTGCGGCGCGCTCCGCCGTCAGCCATCCCCCCAGGCCTTAGGGTACGACAGTCACTCCCTACGGCTGCGGGGTGGGGCCCAGGCTTGGGCTCGGCTTCGGGGTGGGGGTCGCTGTCGGCCACGGCGTGGGAGTCGCGGTGGGGCCAGGTGTCGCCGTGGGTGTGGCGCTCGGCGACGGCGTAGCGCTGGCCGTAGGCGTGGCGCTGGCCGTTGGCGTCGGGCTGGCCGTCGGCGTCGCACTGCCCGACGGCGTCGGCGGGGCGGTGGCCTCCGGTGCTGGCTCCGGCGGCGGGCCATAACCTTGCCCGTAGGCCGTGTCGAACCAGTCCCACACGATCCACGACAGCCTGGCTCCGAAGTTGTACCCCGTGTACTCCGTGGCCGCCTTCTGCGATAGGTACGTGATGGCGTACGCCTTCTGCTGGCCGTCCAGGCCGGTGAAGGTCACGATGCCGGCGTCGTTGTTCACCCAGCCATCCCAGTCCATGTAATAGCCGATCTTGTGGGCCACCGTCGCCTGCCACGGTAGCCAGCCGGGCAGGATGTAGTTCAGCCCCCACTTGATGTCCCGCAGCCTCTCTAGCGTGTAGCCCGTCCACTCCGGGCTGAACAGCTCGCCGCGGTACAGCTTGGAAAGGACAGCGTTCGTCTCCAAGGCCGTGAGCAGGTTGTTCTGGGTGCCGTCCCCGTAGTAAGGCACATGATCGTACACCGAAGCCTGCATCCCCCAGGAAGCCATCATCTCTCGCGCCCGCGCCACACCCACCGTAAAGTCGCCGAACAGGGTGTCCAGGAACGCCCTCACCTGGGGGGGATAGCTGCCGCCGATGCCGACCTTGATGCTGTAGGCCACGTCGCTGGGGTCCGCCCGGCCGGCCTGGAACTCTCCCACCGCCGCGAATAGGGCGAACATGTTGATGGTGCAGGCGGTCCGCTGCGGGTTGTTGCCGTTCACGGAGATGGTCTGGCCGGTCTGAAGGTCCGTCACCGCTACCGCCACCTCGATGTCGCCGACCTCCGCCCGGTAGGCGTCAATCTCGCCGGCCAGCGCGTCCTGGAGGGTCCGGAACGGCGGCGCTACGTTGACGTTCTCCGGGATGCTCCCCGACGCCGCCGGCGCCTGCGGCCCTATCGCCTCGTCGCCGCCCACCGCTGCCACCGGCGGCTCTTCAGGCTGGACGGTGGGCAGAGCGGGCGTCGACATCGTCGTAGCGGTCCTCGTCGCCGTCGCGGATGGGGTTGCCACCGCGGTCGGAGTTGGCTGGCGGACGGCGGGGGCAAGCGCTCCCGACGGGTCGTGCGAGCTGCTGGGGGAAACGCTCGGGACATCGGCCGACGCCATCAGCGTCACGACGGAAACTGCCAAAACGAGCCCGGCCAGGACCGACACGGCACTCAGGACCCGCTTCGGGCCGCGGACTTCCGTCGCGCCTTCCAGGGCATCCTGTTTTTGAGCCACTACCTGCTCTCCGAACTCGAATGTAGCCGCTTGCGCACTGCTATGGGTCGGGCCAACTGGAGCATTCGTTACGCTACCGCTTGTGCCCTTGATGCCGGTGCTTCTGACCCGTCGCCTTGGCCTCGCTACAAACACCCTCCATAGGAGTAACGCAGCAAAAGCCGCCAGAGTTACGAAAAGCGCCCCCCGCCACGGTTTCACGCTGCCGATTCCTCTTCCTTCTTCAGAAATGCTGCGCCCTCCCGCGAGTGCCCCCAAGTATACACCCTATCTCGCCGGTGATAGACTTAAGCGTCGTGGCCCCACGCAAGCTTGTCCGCGAACTTCAGGCCGCTGTCGGCCGTCGCTGGGTGCTGCACCGGCCTGAAGACCTTATCGTCTACGAATACGACGCCACCATCGAGCGCGGCCTCCCGGAGGCCGTCGTCCTGCCGGACAGTGCCGAGCAGGTGGCCGCCGCCGTCCGCATCGCGCGGCGACACGGCGTCCCGGTGACCGCGCGCGGCGCCGGCACCGGCCTCTCCGGCGGCGCCATCCCCTGCGACGGCGGCGTCGTCATCGCCACCGCCCGCATGAACCACATCCTCGAACTGGACCCGGAGAACGGCATCGCCGTGGTGGAGCCGGGGGTGATCAACCTGGACATCTCCAAGGCGGCGGCGCCTTACGGGCTCTACTACGCGCCGGATCCCTCCAGCCAGAAGGCCTGCACCATCGGCGGCAACGTGGCCGAGAACGCCGGCGGCCCCCA
>JACPQO010000226.1 GCA_016190405.1 Chloroflexota bacterium
AGAGACAGGCGCTGACCCCCTCGCCGGCGTCCCGGCCAGGGGCTTCTCCATCGCCGAGAAGGCCGCGCTCTGGGCCGACAACGCCGCCGACCTCTCCGAGGAGGCGATCCAGCGCCGCTGGCGTCCCGCCACCGACATCCCCTGGGAGACCATCGAGACCCTCCCCGACGAGATCGAGCGGGCCATGTGCCAGCTCTGCACCTACTTCTGCGAGAAGGCCCTCCTGGCCGGCGACGTCGTCGGCAAGTGGCTGCCAGAGATGTCCTACGGATACCACGAAGTGAAGGTCTACCTGGCCGCCGCCGAGTTCGACGCCGCCCGCCACTTCGAGGTCTTCCGCAAGCGCGCCCTCTGCAACGGCGGCGGCATGGGCCTCCAGAGCCCCGGCTACTTCCACCGCGGTATCATCGACGCCCGCGCCTGGACCGAGACGTCGATAGTCCTGCACATCCTCTCCAACAGCTTCCTCATGGGCCTCTACCAGCTCGGCGAGTACGTCGCCCACAGCGAGGCCGAGGCCAATATCTTCCGCCTCTGTATGCAGGACATCGCCCGCCAGATCGCCTACGGCGTTCAGCACCTGAGGTACTTCCTGGTCCGCAAGCAGGAGCGCCGTCAGGAGGTGCACACCTACCTGAACAAGGCCGAAGCGATTATGGCCTTCGAAGAGGATCGGGACACCCCCCTGCGCGAGGACATGATCATCCTCCTCGGTGGCGGTCTTGGCAAGGAGCAGGTCCTGGATGGCGTCCGCAAGCTCGATAGCTTCAGGCGCCGCTGGGTGCGCGACTACCTGGCCCGCCTGGCCGCCGCTGGCCTGCCCGAACGGCGCGAGAAGCTGCACCCCAGCCTGCGCCGCTACGCCCAGGAGCCCCTGGCCGCCGGGGCCACGTAGTGACCAACCGTAGCTGCAGGGCTTCAGCCCTGCCCAATGTAGCGGCGACCTTCAGGTCGCCATCGGACAAGGGAGACGCACAACATGACACAGGAAGTGACTACTAAGGCCGCCTTCCCCTCCGTGGCGTGGTTCAACGCCATCCGTGACATCGTCAACGGCGACCCCGGCTACCGGCATATCGGCACCTGCGATGCCGTGGTCGGTATCAAAGTCCCCGACCTCCAGAAGTACTACCTTCTCACCTTCGAGGCCTTCGAAGTGGCCGACGTCCGCGAGACGACCGAGACCGAAGTTGATAACGCCGACTTCTGGCTGGAGGCGCCCTACGCGCGCTGGAGGGAGATGCTCCAGAACATCAAGGCCAACGGCAAGGCCGACCTCCATCACACCCTTAACACGCTCGACCTGGAGGACCCCGAAGGCTTCGCCCGCTCCCGCGACGGCTACAAGCGCGATGCCTTCTACCGCTTCAACCAGACCTTCCAGTACTTCTTCGACATCTCCGCCAAGATAGAGACCACCTTCCAATAGGGCGAGGGCTGTAGGGGCGAAGCATGCTTCGCCCCTACAATACGACCCCCGAAAGGAGGCCCGCCATGCCTCTGATGCACGCCGAGGAGATCACTTACAGTGACGTCCAGCGCTTCGACCGCCAGCGCTCCATCGCCTTCCTCTCCGTCTCCGCCCTGGAGGTCCACGGCCCGCACCTGCCCCTGGGCATGGACATGTTCATGGCCCGCTGGCAGGCCGAGGAGACCGCCCGCCGCTTTGCCGAGGCCCACCGCGACTGGCACGCCGTCCTCTATCCGCATCTCCCCCTGGGCACCGACGAGCTCCCCCTGCCCGGCTCCATCGATGGCCTCCAGCAGACCGTCTACCGCGCCCTGCTGGCCCACGGTGCCTCCCTGGCCAAGGCCGGTTTCTGCTACGCCGTGGTGACCAACGGCCACGGCGGCGCCCGCCACGCCTCCGCCATCGAGGCCGCCTGCCGCGCCGTCAGCCGCCGCCACCGCATCCAGATGTTCTCCCCCTCCATCGCCGTCCTCTACGGCATCGTCGCTGGTGGCCGCCACGATCAGCTCGAAGCCAACCTGGGCCGCCCCCTGACCGACAAGGAGAGGGACGGCCTGCTCCACGGGGAGCACGCCGGGACGATGGAGACGTCGTTCGCCCTGGCCGAGCGCCCCGATCAGGTCGATCCCGCCTACCGCGAGCTGGAGACCGATGGCCCGCCGCCGTTCCGGCCGCTAGCCGCCGTCGGCGCCCGGCTGGCGCCTCTATTTGGGGGCAACGGGGGCCGCTTCCAGGAGATATCGAGCGGGCTGGCCGGCGGCGTCGGCTGGCTCCTCAACGCCCACTACGGCTACGGCCGCCCCTACCGCGTCACCTACCAGGGCGACCCTTCCGCCGCATCCGCCGAGCTGGGCCACGCCATCCGCGAGACCATGGTCCAGGGCTGCCTGGAGTACGTCGAGCGCGTGACCGGCGGCGCGCTCGCCGCCGCGGACGTCCGCTCCATCGCCTCGGAACCGGCCATCATCCAGCCCGGCTTCTGGCAGCGGCTCGGGCTTATCGCTGCGGGTGCCCTAGGGGCTGCGGCTTTCTTGTGGGCCCTCCGAAGGCAGGAGGAGAGATCGTCGGGACGCAGCATGCTGCGCCCCTACGTCGCGCGTCCGGCCGTCACCCTTATGCCCCGGCATCCTCATCCGTTTATCCGTTTACCATCCGTTGTCAGAACTCCACCCGCGGCCGCAGCCGCGTCTCCGCTTCCGCCAACAGCGCCTCCGCCAAGGCCGCGCTGCCCCGCGATAGCAACCGCTCCAGCAGCGGCCGCCGCGGCCGCACGTACTGGAGCCGGCGTGGCACCCGCCCCATCTCGCAGGCCATGTCCAGGGCCATATCCATGTCCCCCAGCTCGTCGATGAGCCCCATCTCCTTGGCCTTCGTGGCCGGGAACATCTCACCCGTCGCGTACTGCCGCACCACCTCCGGGTCCAGCCGCCGCGCCGTGGCCACCGCGTCGATGAACCAGCGGTAGTACTCCTCCGTCAGCGCCTGCACCTTCTCCTGCTCCTCCGGCGTCGGCTCCCGCCAGGGCTGGAACATCCCCTTCAGCCGCCCTTCGTGCGTCATCACCATCTTCACCCCCACCTTCGCCATCAGCTCCTGCACCACCGGCCGCATGAAGATGACGCCGATGGACCCCACCAGCGACGTGGGCAGGGCGATGATCTTGGCGGCGCCGCAGGCGATCATGTAGCCGCCCGATAGCCCCGACCCCAGCACGAAGGCGATGGTCGGCTTCCGTGCCGACAGCTTGCTCAACGAGCGGAAGATGGCGTCCGACACCGGCGCCGATCCCCCGGGCGAGTCGATCTCCACCACCACGGAGCGCACCCGCGCGTCCTGGGCCAGGCCGTTGATGGTGCGCACCATCTCCGGCCCCCTCACCGTCATCCCAATGGTCCCCGCGATCTCCAGCACAGCGATACGCGGCGCCGACCAGGGCATCTCGAACGACAGGGGCAGGATTCCGTCCATGGCTCTCCTCCTCGATATCGGGCGTAGGGGCGCAGCATCAGCATGAAGCTGATCCGCCTATATGGAATGCTGCGGCCCTGGAATCACAACCAGTATAGCGCGAGGCCGCCAGTTGCGCCCGAAGCTGCGGGTTTCAACCCGCAGAGGAGGGTTATGCCCTCAGCCCAGCGCGTCCAGCTGCGCCAGCGTCTCGTCTACGCTGGGTATCTCCCACTGCTGCCAGCCCAGGTAGGCGTAGCGCACCACGCCCTCCCTGTCGATGACGAACAGCCCCGGCCGCTGGCCCAGGGACACCAGGGCGCTCTTCACGTCGTACTGGCGGTAGACCTGCCGCTCGGCGTCCGGCAGGCAGGGGAACGGGATGTCGTTGCGCTGGAAGTAGCCCTGCGCGTTCTCCAGCGTGTCCGGCGCGATGGCGATGACCTCAGCGCCCCGCTGCTGAAACTTCTGGTATCGCTCCCGCAACTGCGAGAGGTGCCGCCGGCAGAACGGTCACTGGAACCCCCGCAGGAACACCAGCACCACCGGCCGGCCCCGCAGGTCGGACAGCCGCACCTCCCGCCCGTCGATGGCCGTGAGCTGGAAATCGGGCGCCTGTGAACCGGTGGCAACCGTCTCGCTCGGTACGGGCATGACGCGACCGATTCTATGGCAGCGCCGGCTGCCCGTCAACTCCAAGTCTGGACACGGAACCCAGCGAATTTCCGTCGCGGGCGTTGGAGGACAAGACCGCACCGCACCCTGAACGGCGCGGCATCGGATCTCGCCCATGCCGCGGCCTTCAGGCCATAAACTAATTAGATTCATCCGCAGCTTGATCGAAGCTGAGGGTTTCAACCCTCAGTGGTGAGTCAATCCGCCGTCGCCCTGCCACCGCCTTCCCTTGTGCTATCATCTATCCGCAGTTCCGGCCCGACACCGGAGCCGCGCACTTCAGTGCGCGGGGTGGGAAATCCTAGTCTAATGCGCATCATCCTGTTCACCGGCAAAGGCGGCAGCGGCGTCAGCACCATCGCCGCTGCCACCGCCGTGGCCGCCGCCCGCGACGGCCGCCGCACCCTGGCCTTCGGCCTCCAACCCGGCCTGGCCGCCGCCCTCGACTCGCGCCCACGCCGGCGGCGCCACCACCGCCGACGACGGCTGCGAGCACCGCAGCGACCATCTCCTGCCGCGGCCCCGCAGGGGGG
>JACPQO010000219.1 GCA_016190405.1 Chloroflexota bacterium
AGGCAGGACCGCTCCGTACACCTGCATAGGTACCCCCCTCTTGAGGCGTTTCATCCCTATACTGGTGTAACGCGATGTATCTGAACGAGCTCAGCAAACGATGGTGGGAAACCCCACCATGAATGGTGGGGCATGAAGGGCGATTGATGCCGCAGCTTTCAAGCTGCGGTCAGACATGAACCCAGGCAACGCTGCCGTCAAACCGGGATCGCCGCGTCCGTTCGCCAAGCCCGACCTACCGCCCCAGCGGCAGTTCAACCCGGCTCCCTTCCTCTACGCCGTGGCGTTCGAACCAGCCCTGGTTCACCTCCACAGCGAAGCTGTACGGCTGCGGGCTTCTGTGGAGGTCCTCGGAGAACGGTTGCATGTCCTGGATATTCAGGATGACCCCGTCGGCGGAGATGAAGGCCACGGACAAGGGTATCGAGGTGTCTTTCATCCAGATGGGCGCCTGGCTTTCGTACCCGAGGTCGAACAGCATGCCCTGGTCCTCCGGCAGGCTGTCCCGGAACATGAGTCCGCGCTGCAGCGCCTGCGGCGTGTCAGCGATTTCGACGGTAAGGACGGCCGTCGACCCGTCTGAGGCCTCGAACGTGATCTCCGCAAGGCGGGCGATTGTGCTGAATGGCCCCGGCGACACGTTCGCAGTCTCCGGGCTGCGGCCGCTGCCGCCGCAGGCCACGAACAAGGCCAGCGACAACAGAAAAACCAGCGCGCACAGCCGGCCCATCACAGCCGCTTGTGACCGTTCAGCCGCTCCCATCTGGTCAGGGCAGCCACCCTCCGTAGCCGCCGCCGCTGGGCCCAGCCGGCGAAGCCGTCCACCGCCAGCCGCAGAGGGCCGATGGTGCGCATGAAGTCCGCATAGGTCATCTCGCCGCGGATGAGGTGGCAGAAGTAGCGCCAGAGCAGCTCGCTGCGGCGCATCAGGGCGACGTAAGGCGGCGGCGCGAAGTGCAACAGCTCTTGCAGCTTCCGCGAGACGGTCAGCTCCGGCTGTAGCCGGCGGTCCACGGCCCGCTGGTAGACGGAGAGGTCGCCGGCTTCCCCGGCCAGGTATCGCAGCGCGGCCCGGGCGGCCAGTCGGCCGCTGGCGAAGGCCATGTGGATGCCTTCGCCGGAGAGGGGGTCCAGTAGCCCGGCGGCGTCGCCGGCCAGGGCCACGGGACCCCGCACTACTGGCGAGCCGGGCAGCCGCACCGGCAGGTGATGGCCCCGCAATCCGGTTAGCTCCTCGGGGTCGAATCCGTACCGACGGCACATCTGGAGAAGCTTGGACCGCAGGGTAAATGCGGCGTACTTCCAGGCGCCGACGCCCACGTTCAGGTGGTCGCCCTTGGGGAAGACCCAGCCGTAGCCCCCGGCCAGGCCGCCCAGGTCCAGCGCTACCAGCTCCTGCCAGCCGTCAGGGTCGTCCGAGGGGTAGGGCACGTTGCCCTCCAGAGCCACTGCCTCCTCGTAGCGCGTGGCGATGCCCGCCGCGCGGCCCACGACGCCGTTGGCGCCGTCGGCGCCGATGAGGACGCGGGCGGCGTAGGAGCCGGCGGCGGTGCGCACAGTGACGGGGCGTAGGGGCGCGTCATGATGCGCCTCTACCTGAGGATTGTGCACCTCGATCTCACGTAGCGATTCGCCGTCGTGGAATTCGGCGCCGGCGTCGGCCGCGGCCCGGGCCAGGAAGGCGTCCAGGCGGCAGCGCTGGGTCATGTAGGTCAGCGGCGCTTCGAAGCGGCGGTCGAAGCTGGGGCCCAGGCGCAGGGAGAAGCGGGCGCCGTATACGGTGCGCTCGACGACGGGGCTGATGTCGATGTCCTGGGCGGCAGCGGCGCGCAGGGTGACGCCGCCGCCACACGACTTATCGCGCGGGAAGCGGGCGCGGTCCAGCAGGAGGACCGAGGCGCCCTCCCGCGCCAGCAGGCGGGCCGCCGTGCTGCCGGCTGGCCCGGCCCCGACGACGATGGCGTCGTAGGTCATGGCGACCTTAGTTTAGCAGCCCGCGGAAGCCGTCAGCGAGCGGCCTCCAGCGCCTGGATGACCGCGTCCGCCATCACGCGGTAGCCCTCGTCGTTGGGGTGGATGAAGTCGCCCGAGATGTACTGGCCGGCCTTCCCCTCGAACAGCGGGTACCAGTCCACCAGGGTCACGCCGCTCGCCTGAGCCTGGGCGCGGATGATGTCGTTCAGCCCGTCCGGGAAAGGCGTACCGGGCAGGCCCTCCAGACCCAGCTGGCCCAGCTCATCGAAGCTCTGGATGCCGCCGGAGAAGGGGTTGTACGGGGTCATAAGGACCACCGGGGTATCGCCCGCCGCCTCCTTTAGCCTGGCCAGGGCCTTCTCCAGGTTCGGCTTGAAGGAGTCCAGGGCATCCTGGAGGGCGCCGGCGCACTCTGGCTTCTGCAACGTCTGCTGGACCGTAGGGCAGGTGCCGGGAATCACCAGGCCGAAGTACAGATTGAGGAGGTCGTTGCCGCCGATCTCTAGGGTCACCAGCTTCACGTCGTTGTCCGGATCGTCGTCGGCGCGGCGCAGCTCGATCTCGCCGATGGCTTGATCCACGTGGCCGTGGGAAAGCAGTTGCTCGCTGGTGTCGCCGCTGTGGCCCAGGTTCAGCAGCTGGAACCCGTCCCCCAGGTGCTGGTGCAGCAGCGGCACAAAGGCGGTGGTCGCCGGATCGGAAGCGCCCACGCCCTCCGAGAGGGAATCGCCCAGGGCGATGTAGAGGCCGCGTTCCGACGCGCTACCGGAGCAGGCGGCAGCGAAAACCAGAACGAGCAGCGCAGCAAGGAGCCAGCGCATGTCGCTCCCTAGGCGTTGATGACGGCGACGGCGGCGGCGGCCCAGAAGATGATCTGGAGGAGGACGGCGCCGCTGAGCAGGAGGTAGGTGGCGGCCCGTTCCCGCCGCTGGAAGCCCAACGCCGCCAGCAGGTTCACGGCCAGGAAGGCTGTCGCTGTGCCGGGGATCTTGAATATCGCCTGTCGCGAGTGCAGTTCGGTGATGTCGCCCAGGGGCGGGAACTGGATGGTGATCTCGTTGCTCAGGTGAGGATAGGCGGCGAACAGGTAGCCCCACAGGGCCAGGTTCAGGAGGAGCGCGGCGGCCCCCAGCAGCTGGGCGGTGCGGTCGGCCCAGATGGGGTGGGCGGCTAGGAGGTCCCGCTGCACGGCGGGAGCGGCGCCGGGCCGGGCCGCCTTCTGGAACCGCTGCGTCTGGGCGATGAAGCGCAGGGGGTCCTGGGGGCTGAGGCCGTAGATCGCTTCCGCCGTGCGGACGTATACCAGCTCCTCCGGCGAGCGGTGGGTGGAGAAGAAGAGGACGCTGCCCAGCCCCTCCACCCGGCCGCGGCCGACGTGGTGGCCCCACCAGCTCAGCCCCCGCACCTTCGGCTGGTGCTCGCCGCGGCCGTGGACCAGGCCCACGATGCGGTCGACGGGGACGAAGTGGGTCAGCGGGCCCCAGGTGATGGTCAGGCCGCTGCGGTCGACGACGTAGCGCAGGCTGGCGCAGGCGTAGGTCCAGAAGGCGAACGTCAGGCAGAGGATGACCAGCCCGCCGGCGCCGACGTAGGCCAGGAACTGAGGGAAGGAGATGGGCCAGTCGCTGGTCTTGACCAGGAGGGCCAGCGCCAGGGCCAGGGCGCCGAGGGAGGCGGCGGCCCCGACCAGCGTGCCGAGCACGCGCTGGGGCCGCTCGATGGTCAGGCTTTCACCTTTGAGTAGCACGGAACGCACCAGTGGGCGTACTTGGGATTCTTGCCCTTGATGATGTCGAAGTAGAGCTTGCTGAGGCGCCGTGTCAGCGGCCCCGGCCCCCCGTCGCCGATGGCCCGATGGTCGAGCTCCACCACCGGCGTCAGGTGGGCCGCCGTCCCGGTCATGAAGCACTCCTCGGCGGTGTACAGCTCGCTGCGGTCGATGTCCCGCTCCACGGTCTCCACCCCGAGCTCCTCGGCGGCCAGGGTGATGACGGTCTGGCGGGTGATGCCCACCAGGATGTTAGACGAAGGCGGCGGCGTGATGAGCCGGCCGCCATCGACGATGAAGATGTTCTCGCCGGAGCCCTCCGAGATGTGGCCGCGCTCGTCGAGCATGATCGCCTCGTCGAAGCCGTTGAGATTGGCTTCGGTCTTGGCCAGCGCGGAGTTGGCGTAGATGCCGGTGATCTTGGCCCGCGCCGGGATAGCCGTGTCTTCGACCCGCCGCCAGGAGGAAGTGCAGCAGCGGGCCCCCTTGTCGATGTCCAGGTACGGCCCGAAGGGCGCCACGAAGATCAGGAAGTCGTCCTCCAGGTTGTGCAGGCGCACCCCCAGCACCTCGGAGCTCTTGTAGGCCAGGGGCCGGAGGTAGATGTCCTCGCGGTAGCCGGACATCTCGACCAGCTTGGTGGTGATGGAGTGCAGCTCCTCGTCGCTGTAGGGGAACTCGATGCGCATGATGCGGCAGCTGCGCCGCAGCCGGTCGAAGTGCTCCTTCAGGCGGAAGACGTAGATCTGCTCCTCTTCGTCGTTCCAGTTGCCGCGGACCCCCTCGAAGACGGCGGTGCCGTAGTTGAAGGCGTGGGTCATGATGCCGATCTTGGCCTCGGCCAGGGGCACGATCTGCTTCTTGAA
The DNA here is from genome assembly GCA_016190405.1 of Chloroflexota bacterium. Next base: position 4,609 of record JACPQO010000219.1, read on the forward strand.
GTAGGCGTAAGGGGTAGGCATGAAGGCTCCCTTCCGAAGGGGTGGCCCCATTATATTGAGCCGGAAGCCGTTAGCGCAAACCGAGGGCGGCGGCGGCCTGGAGGCGAAAGCGACGCTGCTGAAGGCGGAGGGCGCCAGGGGGTAGGGCCACGAGTTACGGATCAGCGAGTGTGAACGCCTCGTGCACCGCTGCCTGGTCTACCTCGGGATGCCACACATACGCAAAGCTTGGATCGCCTTCGGGAAGCGTCTCTTCGACATCGCGGTCTATGATGGCGACCTCGCATTCTTGACTCGCGACGAGGCTGTAGACGCAGCCATCGCGGATTTCGATGACGAGTCGCATTGGAACTCTTCGCGAAAATCTGAGCGAAGCGCCGTGCGTCTTTAGGTTCATCAGTCTCTCCTTGTCCTCTTTGCCGCGCGGGATTGGCTCAGGATAAGGGTGAACGACCACCAGATGTGAGACGCCGATACCAGTCATACACC
>JACPQO010000218.1 GCA_016190405.1 Chloroflexota bacterium
CAAAAACGAGGGGCTGACCAAGGACGTGGAGGAGGCAGAGATATACACCGGCACCGTCACCCGCCTGGCCAATTTCGGCGCCTTCGTGGAGATCCTGCCCGGCAAGGACGGCCTGGTCCGCCTGGAGGACCTGGCGGAGTACCCCGTTCGCCGGCCCGAGGACGTCGTCGCCATCGGCGACGAAGTCATGGTGATGGTCATCGAGGTGGACAGCATGGGCCGCGTCAACCTGTCTCGCCGCGCCGTCCTGGAGGGCATGACCCTGGAGCAGGCGCGAGAGGCTTCGCAGAAGGCGCAGCAGATGGCCCAGGCGGGCCGCGGCGACCGGGGCCCGCGTCCGCCCCGGCGCGAATTCGGCGGTGGTGGCGGCGGTGGCGGCGGCCAGCGCCCCTACGGCGGGCGCGGCCGCGGCGGTGGTGGTGGTGGCGGCGGCGGGAACGGCAGGCCCCGCGGTGGCGGCGGCCGGCCCCCGCAGCGGAGCGGCGGCTTCCGCCGGCCCCCCGATCAGCAGCGTACCGGCGGCGGCTTCCGCCGCGAGCCCGGCGAGCCCCCTCCTCCTCCCCCACCGGCGCCCTTCAAGCGCTGGTAGGATAGGCCCTGATAAGATAAGAGCCCTGGAGGCTGCCCATGACCATCAAGGTACTGGTCAGCGGCACGGGGAAGATGGGGCGGGAGGTGCTGGCCGCGGCCTGTCGTGAGCCCGATCTGGAGCCGGTCGGCGTCCTCGCCCGCTCGGCCCGCGAGGAGTATCTTTCCCTGCCGGACGGCTCCGGCCTGGTTCCCTTCGGCTCTGAGCCGGTGGCCCTCCTCACCCGCACCCGCCCGGACGTCGTCGTCGACTTCACGAACGCCGACTGGACGCCCACCGTGGCCCGCGAGGCGCTGGAGGCCGGCGTCCGGCTGGTCATCGGCACCTCCGGCCTCTCCGACGCGTTCAAGAACGAGCTGGAGCGGGAGTGCCGCCAGCGCAAGCTGGGGGCGGTGGTCTGCGCCAACTTCGCCATCGGCGCCGTCCTCATGGTCCACCTGGCCCGCATCGCCGGCCGCTTCTTCGACCACGTGGAGGTCATCGAGATGCACCACGAGGCCAAGGCGGACGCGCCCTCGGGCACCGCCATCGCCACCGCGCGCGCCATGGCGGAGGGTCGCCAGGGCCCGTTCGTCCGGCCCCCCACCGCCAAGGAGAACCTGGCGGGCGCCCGCGGCGGCGCCCTGGACAGCGTCACCATTCACAGCGTGCGGCTGCCCGGGCTGGTGGCCCATCAGGAGGTCATTCTGGGCGGCCCGGGCCAGACGCTAACCATCCGCCATGATTCCATCAGCCGGGAATCCTTCATGCCCGGGGTGGTGATGGCGGTGAGGGACGTCGTGGCTCGCGAGGAGCTGGTGCTGGGGCTGGAGCGGCTCATCGGGCTCACGTAGCCGGCATTGACGCTGGGGGCGGAATGAAGTAGGATAGTTGCGAAACTATGCAACTACCGCCGCCCGACATCTTCGACCTGCACGCCGATGTCTGCAAGACCCTGGCCAGTCCCGCCCGCCTGAAGATCATCGCCGCTCTGAGTGAGGGCGAGATGGCCGTGGGGGAGATCGTCGCAGCCGTGGGCGCCCGCAAGGCCAACGTCTCCCAGCACCTGGCGGTCATGCGCCAGCGGGGGATCGTGCACGCCCGCCGCCAGGGGCTCAACGTCTACTATCGCCTGACCAGCCCCAAGATCATCCAGGCCTGCGAATTGATGCGGGAGGTCCTGCTGGAGCAGGCGGCGAGCCGGGGTACGCTCCTTGTCGGGTAGAGGAAACACCAGCATGGAACTGCTGCTCGTGATCAACCGCGCCCCCTACGACGGGACCGACGTGGCCTGGAATGCCCTGCGCCTGGCCCGTACGGCCCTGGACGCCGGCCTCACGGTGCGCCTCTTCCTCATGAACGACGGCGTGGACCTGGCGCGTGAAGGCTCGCGGCCAGCAGAGGCCGAATTCGATCTCCAGGAAATGTTGAGGGACTTGATAGACAGCGGCGCAGTGGTTAGATTGTGTAAGACCTGTCTCACCCGCTGCGGCATCGGCGCGGGGGAGGTTGAACCTCGGGCCCAGGTAGCGGGGATGAAGGATCTCCTGGACTGGATCCAGGATTCCGACAAAGTGCTTACATTCTGAAGGGCGGGCGAAGCTATGGCCGGCAAGACTATCGTAATCCTGGGCGGCGGCGTTGGCGGCCTGGTGGCCGGCAACCGCCTGCGCCGCCTGCTCGACCGCGAACACCGCGTGGTCCTGGTGGACCGCAGCCCGTGGCATACCTTCGCCCCCGCCTTCACGCGGGTTATGCTGGGCCGCACCGAACCGCGGCGCATCACCCGGCAGCTGCGCACCCTCAACCGCAAGGGGATCGAGTTCATCGCCGCCGAGGTGACCCAGATCGACCCGGCGAACAAGAAGGTCCGCCTGGAGCAGCAGGAGCTCTCCTACGACTACCTGGTCGTCTGCCTGGGCGCCCACTACTCGGCCCAGGAGATCCCCGGCCTGGCCCAGGCCTGGACCTACTATCACCTGGAGGGTGCCGAGGGGCTGCGCGACGAACTGCCCAACTTCAAGGCCGGCCGCATAGCCATCGTCGTCAGCTCCATGCCCTATAAGTGTCCGGCCGCTCCCTACGAAGGGGCGTTGCTGCTGGACCACTACTTCCGCCGCCGCGGCGTCCGCGCCGATGTGGAGATCCGCCTCCTCACCCCGGAACCCTACCCACTGCCGGTGGCCGGCCAGGCCGTGGGCCAGATGGTGGTCGACATCCTGGCCGGGCGCGAGGTCTGGTTCAGCCCGGGGCTGCGCCTCAAGGCCGTGGACCAGGCGGCCAAGAAGCTACAGTTCGAGGACGGCAGCGACGCCCCCTTCGACCTGCTCATCGCCACGCCCGTGCACAGGGTGCCCGACGTACTGCGCGCCGCCGGTCTGGCCAAGGACGGCGGCTGGGTCTCTGTGGACCGCGAGACCCTGGCCACCCCGTTCGAGGATGTCTACGCCATCGGCGACTGCGCGGCGTCGCCCCTGGCCAACGGGATGATGCTGCCCAAAGCGGGCGTGTTCGCCCACGGCCAGGCGGAGGTGGTGGCCCGCAACCTGGCCGCTGAGATCGCCGGGGGCGAGCCCCATTGGGCCTTCGGCGGCCGCGGCTCCTGCTTCCTGGAGACGGGCTACGGCAAGGCCGCCTACGCCACGGGCAACTTCTTCGCGGAACCGGACCCGGAGGTCGCCCTGCGCCCGCCCAGCTTCTTCTGGCGCTGGGCCAAGATCGGCTTCGAGCGGATGTGGCTCTGGCGCTGGTTCTAGGGCACCTGCGCCCGCACGACGCTAGCCGGCGACAGCCCAGCGGAACGCAGGCCAGCGCACAGATGGCAGCAAGCTTAGTTACTTTCCGCGAAAATCCATCTGGCGGGCCTTGACAGCTTCTCGCCGAAGCGTATAGTGAGTGTCATTACATGGCGAGTTGAGCGGTTTGGCAGCGGCAGGAGGAGGTTGTGGGCCTTCTCGCCCCTTGCGAGTCCACGAGGCCTCGCAGAAAGGGAGTGTCGCATGGCCAAACAGAGCCGCACCGGATTAGTCCTGTTAGTCAGCTCCGTTGTCCTAGGCGCTCTGGTAGCGGCTGCCTTGCTCGTCATCCTGCCCGGCAGCCGGGGAGCGGCGGAGCAGCAGAGCTCCGATATCAGCCTCGCCCAGGGTTGGAACCTTGTCTCCCTGCCCCTGGTCCCGGCCGACCCGGCCCCGTCGGCGGTTCTGGCCTCCATCGCTGCCAAGCTGAACAGCGCCTGGGCCTACGACTCTAGCCAGCCGGCAAACCCTTGGCTGAGCTACGACCCGGACGTGCCGGCATCCCTCAACACCCTGACCGCCATCGACGTGAAGATGGGGCTCTGGCTGAACATGAAGCAGGCCGCCACGCTCGCGGTTACAGGCAGCCAGCCGGGGACTACGCAGATCCCCATCGCTCAGGGCTGGAACTTCATTGGCTACCCCTCCGGTCAGGCGCTGCCCGTGGCGACGGTGCTGGCGGGCCTCTCCTACAACTCGGTCTGGGCCTACGACCCGTCGCTGTCCCCCAGCCCCTGGCAGAGCAACGACCCGAATGTGCCGCCGTCTCTGAACACCCTCCAGAACTTCGCCCCCGGCCACGGCTACGCCCTGAACGCGCCGGGCCCGGCCACCCTGACCATCGGCACCGTCGAGACGACCCTCACGCAGGCGGCCAGCGCCGGGCAGACCGAGATTCAGGTGGCGAGCGTGGCGGGTTTTGCCGTCGGCGACCACATCCGCATCGACGCCGGTACCGCCGATCAGGAGGACAACAGCATCATCGGCTTTGGGTCGATGCTTCTCGCAAGCCCCCTCCAGAATGCTCACAAGCTTGGCGCGCCGGTCATCCCACTGGCCTTCTTTACCGTCAACACTACGGCTGACCATACTCCCGGTCCGTGCAACCTTACCGATTGCACCTTGCGCGAGGCCATCACTGCCGCCAACGCCAGTCTCAACACTTCAACCAGCATTCCTGACACTATAGACTTTGACCCCACCGTCTTCAGCAGCCCGAAAACGATCCTCCTCGACAACGTCACTCTCGGCCCTCTGCCAGCCATCGCTGAGGACCTTAACATCCTAGGACCCACCGCCCCCACCGCTCCACTCACCGTCGACGCAGCCATGACCGGCAGGGTCTTCTACATCAACAGTGGCGTGATGGCGAACATATCCGACCTTACGATGAGGGGAGGCAACCCCGGTGCCAAGGGCGGCGGCATCTACAACAGTGGCACACTGACCCTCAACAAGAGCACCGTCAGCAGCAACACTAGCCCTGTTGCCTTCAGCGGCGGCGGCATCTACAACGGTGGCACACTGACCGTCAACGACAGCACCGTCAGCGGCAACAGCGGCGGCGGCATCTACAACGGTGGCACACTGACCCTCAACAA
>JACPQO010000223.1 GCA_016190405.1 Chloroflexota bacterium
AGATCGAGAAGGCACACCCGGATGTCTTCAACATCCTTCTGCAGATCTTCGACGACGGCCACCTGACCGATGCCAAGGGCCGCCGCGTGGACTTCCGCAACACGGTCCTCATCATGACCTCCAACGTCGGCTCCGACCTCATCCGCAGGGAGACTGCTCTGGGCTTCTCGGTCAAGACGGAGGAGTCCAAGACCGCCCAGGACCAGTACGACAAGATGAAGGATAAGGTGCTATCGGCCATGAAGAACGTCTTCCGGCCGGAGTTCCTGAACCGCCTGGATGCGACCGTGGTGTTCCACGCCCTGTCCAAGGAGCACATCCGCCAGATCGTGGGGATGCAGATCTCGGAGGTGGAGAAGCAACTGTCGCTTAAGGGCGTGAAGCTGGAGATGACGACCGCCGCCCTGGACTGGATCGGTGAGAAGGGGTACGACCCCGTCTTCGGGGCCCGCCCTCTACGACGCGTCATCCAGAACGAGATCGAGGACCGCCTGTCCGAGGCCCTGCTGGAGGAGCGCTTCCACGAGGGCGACACCGTCCGCGTAGACGTGCAGAACGACGAGATCGTCCTCATCAACGTCTCGGAGCCCGCCCTGGCCTAAGCCGGCATTCCGATGGCTATAGAGCGGAAGAGCAAGCCCCAGTGGGCTGAGGAGTTCCTCGAGGAAGCGTCGAAGCCGGTACCGCCGGACGTGCTGAAGCGGCGCCAGCGAGCGATGGACTGGATACGCGCCAATCGCATCGACATTCGCCCGGACACGGTATCCGATTACATAAGGGCGATACGCGAAGATGAGGACGAGGATGACGATTGAACGGCGCTTACGTCGTTGATGCGTCTGTCATCGTCAAGTGGTTCTTGACTGAAGAAGAAGCCGCCGACAAGGCGGCTTCTTTGTACGATCAGTTCTAAGGGCGACCCTCGCGGTCGTTCGTGAGCGCGAACCGCAAAGGGAGCCGCCCGCCGTCGAGCGGCTGTCCGTTTTGGGCACCCTAGTCTGCGCAGTTGAAAATGTGCCCTACGTTCGCAGCCGGAGTGAAATGGCGATGTCCGCCACGCGCAGCGGGACCGAAATACGGACGGGCTTGCGAAAAGGGTGAACGTGCTGTCGCGCGTAGCCTGGGCCACCATCCTGGTCGTGGCAGGCGCAGCAGCGGCCGTCTTTGCAGGCGTGGTGGAGGCGCTGCTGGCCAGCGACCACCCATGGGTGTACCTGGCTACATGGTGGTTGCTCGCGCTCCACTTGATATTCGCCGCTACGGTTGTGGCCTCGGGGTTAGGTCTGGCGGCCCGCGGACGCAGGAGCATAGTGGAGTGGATGACCTGGGGTGCCGTGCCCTTTTCGCTGCTCCTCATGGCGCTGGTGCTAGGCACGTTCGCGCCATACTGGGGAGGATGGGGCGACCTGAGCCTCCGCGAGTTGGAAAGCGATCTCGACTACAACTGGGCCGGTGCCTTTGCAGTCCTGATGGCCGTCGCCCTCATCGGTGGCTCCGTCTTAGGCCTTATCATGGCTTTGTTCGGCCGGGTCTGGTACATGTTGCATAGCCGGTGGCTAGGCTGACGCCACGCCCATTGGCGGCTCGCGCCCCGTCTGCCATAATGGCCGCGAGCCGATGACCACCGCCAAACCGCCTCGCACCGTCTTCGCCTGCCAGGAGTGCGGCTACGAGAGCCCCAAGTGGCTCGGCCGCTGCCCCGACTGCGCCTCCTGGAACAGCTTCACGGAACGGGCCAAGGGTCAGGGGTCAAGGGTCGCGGGCGCCCCCGCTCTTACCGCTTCGCCCGTGGAGCTCGCCCGCCTGCCGGTTGACGACGAGCCGCGGCTCGTCCTGGGCCTGCCGGAGTTCGACCGCGTCCTGGGCGGCGGCGTCGTGCCGGGCTCCCTGGCCCTCATCGGCGGCGACCCGGGTATCGGCAAGTCCACCCTCCTGCTCCAGGTGGCTGCCCTGGCGGCAGGCGACTCCCGGGCGGTGCTCTATCTGTCCGGCGAGGAGTCGGCCCGCCAGCTCAAGATGCGCGCCGGCCGGCTCGGCGTCCCGGGCGACGGGCTGTTCGTCCTGGCGGAGACCCACCTGGACGCCGCCCTGCAGGAAGCCGAGACCCTGTCTCCCGCCTTCCTCGTCGTCGATTCCATCCAGACGGTGTACACGGAGGCGGCGCCTCAGGCGCCGGGCAGCGTCGTCCAGCTCCGCCAATGCACCATGGACCTCATGCGCTGGTCGAAAGGCTCCGGCGTCCCGGTCTTCATCGTGGGGCACGTCACCAAGGAGGGCGATATCGCCGGGCCGCGCCTCCTGGAGCACATCGTGGACGTTGTCCTCTATCTGGAGGGCGAGCGGTTCAGCAACTACCGGCTGCTGCGCGGGGTCAAGAACCGCTTCGGCTCCGTCGATGAGGTGGGGGTGTTCGAGATGACCGGCGAGGGGCTGCGCGGCGTCGACAACCCGTCGGAGGCGTTCATCGCCGAGCGCGCCGGCGATGCCGTGGGCTCCGCCGTCGTCCCCACGCTGGAGGGGAGCCGGCCGCTAATGGTGGAGGTACAGGCCCTCACCAACCCCACGGCCACGCCCGCCCCTCGTCGCACCGCCAACGGCCTGGACGTGGGGCGCCTGCTCCTGGTGACGGCGGTTCTCGGGCGCCGGCTGGGCCTGCCCCTGGCCGCGCAGGACGTCATCGCCTCCGTCGTCGGCGGCCTGCGGGTGCACGAGCCGGCCGCGGACCTGGCCCTGGCCCTGGCCATCGTCTCCTCACATCGGGATAAGCCCCTGCCGCCGGACCTGGTGGCCGTGGGCGAGGTCGGCCTGTCCGGCGAGCTGCGCTCCGTCGCCCAGATCGACCGCCGGCTGGCCGAGGCCGAACGGCTGGGCTTCCGCCGTTGCCTTTTGCCCGCCGCTGCCCTTCGTCGTCAGCAGTTGCGGACGGGCATCGAACTGCTGCCCGCGGCCACGGTGCGTGAGGCGATCAAGACGGCGCTGGCGTGATGCAACCGCTGCCCGACGCCGTCCGGGAGTTCGTCGGCGCCGCCCGCGTCTGCCGCATCGCCACCGTGCGCCCGGACGGTACGCCGCACGTTATCCCCGTATGCCCCGTCTTCGACGGCGAGGCTACCGTCTACGTCGACATCGGCTCTCGCTACACCACGGCGGAGGGGGTGCGGGCCAGCCCCAACATAGCCGTCCTCATCGACCAGTACTCCGACGATTGGAGCGAGCTGAAGGCCGTGCTGCTGCGCTGTCGCGCTGAGCCTGTCGGGGCGGAGGAGAAGGAGCGGGCCTGGGAGCTGATCCGGGCCAAGTTCCCTGCGTATAAGAGCATAGGCTGGGAGCCGCGGCTGACGCTGGCCCTGCGTGTCTACGACTGGCGGCAGTGGGGTATCACGGATTCTCCCTAGTCCAAGGCCGGTAGTCGGCAGGCAGCCGGGTTCGTGGTAAACTACTGGCGGCTAATGGGCGGGACCATGCGTGACGTACGGCAAGAGCGCACCTCCCCTGCGGGCGCGGCCGGCCAGGGATATGGCCGGGCCGGCTAGCGCCGCCGGCGTCCTTAGCCGCCGCTTCTGGCTGGAGCACGCACCCCTCATCGTCCTCTGCCTGCTCCCGGTCCTCCTCTACCTGCCGGCCCTGGCCAGCCCCTTCGAGCGCGACGAAGGCGTATACGCAACCATTGCTCAGGGCATCCTGCACGGCCAGGTTCCCTACCGCGACCTCTTCGACAACAAGCCGCCCCTGGTCTACGGCTGGTACGCCTTCAGCTTCCTCCTTTTCGGCGAGAGCGTCATCGCCCCGCGTATCGTCGCGGCGCTGCTCCTTTCGTTCACCACCCTGTCGCTGTTCAGCCAGGTGCGGATGGTTCTCCCCCGCAGCGTGGCCTATGTGGCTGCCGGCCTCTTCGCCCTATCCACGGGTCTCCCCTTCGTCGCCCTCCACGCCAACACCGAAGCCTACATGCTCCTGCCGTTGGTGACCTCCCTGGCGGCCTTCACCATCGGCATGCGCCGGGAACGCCTCGGTTGGTTCTTCCTGGCGGGCGCCCTGGGCGGTCTGGCCATGATGACCAAGCAGGTCGCCGTCTGGAACCTGGTCGCCCTGGCCCTGGTCGCTTCCTGGTGGCGCTGGCGCTCTGGTGGCGTCGGCTGGCGCGGCCTGACCCCGGCCGCCTGCCTGGCGGCGGGCGCTGCGGCCTCCGTGGCAGTGGTGGCCATCCCCTTCGCCGCCACCGGCGCCCTGGACGACTTCCTGTACGCCAACATCGCGTACAACTGGCTGTACGTTGGCGTCCTGACCTACGGCCAGCGTCTGGTCAAGCTGGGCCTCGGCCTCCTGTTCTTCACGGCGGTGGCGGCGCCCCTGGTCGCCGGCGCCCTGGCCGGCCTCTTAATCGCCTGGCGTCAGCGAGACCGCAGGACCGCCTATTACGTGATCATCTCTTGGGCCCTGGCCTCCGCCGTGGGTGTGGCCTCCGGCGGCCGCTTCTTCCCCCACTACTTCCTGCACCTGATGCCGGCCTTGGCCGTCCTGACGGCCGTCCTGCTGCACGACCGCTTTCGCGAGCGCGGCATCCATCCCGTGGGCAAGCCGGCGCTGGCGCT
>JACPQO010000220.1 GCA_016190405.1 Chloroflexota bacterium
ACCAGCCTCCGCCCATCCCGGACGCGGCCAGCCGTCTGCTGGACGGCCTGTGGGACACCATGGGCGAGAGGCTGGACCAATGGGCCGAGTACCAGAAGGGGTTCCTGGAGACCGCCCTGGGCGGCGATGTGGGGCGGGCCCGCAGCATCATGCGGGCCCTGGAGGTGGCGCTGCCCTACTTCGCGCGGCCGGTGGCCAAGGCCCCCTTCAACAAGCCCTTCGGCGGCGCCCGCAAGCTCTCCTGTAGCGAGATCTCCTTCGCCGAGGTGCGGGCCATCCGCGCGGCCTGCGGCGGCACCGTCAACGATGTGATCCTGGCGGTTCTGGGCGGCGCCCTGGGGCGCTACCTGGAGATGCACGGCGAGTCCACCGAGGGCCGGGTCATGCGCGTCCTCACCCCGGTCAACGTCCGCCGCGAGGACGAACGGGCCAGCCTGGGAAACCGCATCTCCATGCTCCTGGTGGAGGTCCCGGCGGGCATACAAGACCCCGTGGAGCGGCTGCACGCCATCACCGAGAGGACCGACGCCCTGAAGCGGGCGCACATCGCCGACGGGATCCAGTGGGTGGCCGACCAGTTAGGAGTGCTGCCCACGCCCCTGCAGGCGCTGTTCGGCGCACTCCCCTCCCCACCCAACACGGTGGCCAACATGGTCTGCACCAACGTGCCCGGCCCCATGATCCCCCTTTCCACCGTGGGCCACCGGATGCTGGCCCACTACCCTCTCATCCCCATCTCCTGGGAGATGGGCATCGGCTGCGGGGTCACCAGCTACGATCAAAAGCTGTACTTCGGCCTGATGGCGGACGAGCAGGCGGCCCCGGACGTGGACCGCCTGAAGGAGTTCCTGGACCAGGCATGGGTGGAGCTGAGGGCCGCCGCCGGGGTGGCCAGGTCAGACCTTCCCCAGATGGGCGTCGCCGCCCCACCCAGCGCGGCCCGACGCCGGCGGGCAGCGCCCCTCGCCGAGCAGGCGATAGCTGCAGACGCTTCGTAGGGGCCGCTAGCGGCGTCGCGAGCGGGCCTCGGCAAAGCCGACGGAGGTCTCCATGAGCGATGAGCGTCCGCTCCTGAACCAGTTCAACCTCGTGGTCAGGGACATGGCTGCCACCATCGCCTTCTATCGACGGCTGGGACTGAGCATCAAAGAAGGACAGCCCGACTGGGCGAATCATCACGTCACCGCCGTGATGCCGGAGGGGATCGACCTGGATTTCGACAGCGTGGAGTTCGCCCGCCAGTGGGACAGCGGGTGGCCCGGGTCGAGGCGGGCGCGCATGGGCGTCCTGGGCTTTGGGGTCTCATCGCGAGAGGCTGTCGACGCGCTGTACGCCGACTTGACCGGAGCCGGGTATCACGGCCAGCAGGCCCCGTACGACGCGTTCTGGGGAGCGCGCTACGCGATCGTCGAGGACCCGGACGGCAACGCGGTGGGCCTCATGAGCCCGGCGGACCCAGAGCGCCGGAGCAGGGTACGCCCGCCGCGGGCGCAGTAGAGGGGATAGCAGGATAAGTCCCGCAGCCACCAGTGTCAGATCGCTGAAGCTGCGGGTTTCAACCCGCAGGGACACCATTACCCGGCCAGGCTGAAGCCTGGCCTTCGGTGCGGCGAGGAGGGGGTTGGGGCGGCGAGCAGGTCCTTAACGGCGGCGCGGCTGGGCTTCGGCCTCGTTGCTGAAGCCACCCACGTCGTAGGACATGATCAGAAGGTCGTGGGTCTGGCCTTCCCGCGACATGGCGTAGTCCGCCAGCAGCGCCTCCGGCCGGAACCCCATGTGTTCGAAGACCTGGCGGGCGCTCCGCTGGTCGGTCGTCATCTGAGCGGTGATCTTGGCCAGGCCGAGGTCCTTGGCGATGGCGAAGACCTCGTTGGCCAGTCGCTTGCCCAGCCCGATGCCCCGGCACTCGCGGCTCACCAGGACGCGCATCTCGCCGACGTGCCGGGTCCACAGCGCCTCGTTGCGGTGAACGCTGCCGTAGCCCACGATCTTGCCGTCCATTTCGCCCAGGACGGTGATGGTGCGGCCGTCGGCGATGTTTCGTATCCATTCATCGACGACGGGGGGATGCGTGATGTCGGTGCGCAGAAACATCAGGTCTTCGTCCGGGAGGGTGCGGGCAAAGGCCAGGAGAGCGTCACGATCGCCCGCCGCCATGAGGCGGAAGGTTACCTGGGTGCCGTCCAGACTGGTCGTCCAGGGATAGGTTCGCTGCAGCGCGGGCGCTTCTGTCATCGCTCTCTCCTGGCTGGAATTATGTTTGCTCCGGAAGCATATACCAGCGGCGGCTAAATTGCAAGGCGAAAACTTCTCACGGAACTATCACCGTCGTTTAACCGATTCTTAACCCAGGCCCGCAGACGGGGGTGCTACTCTACGGGCAGATCAGCGGTGCGGTAACACCCCCTCCCGCCCCGCCAAAAAACGAAGCGAGCCGGTCAAAAGCCGGCTCGCAGCGTTTTAGGGGGGGTGCTTGTCGTGGCGTCTACTCCACCACGAACCGCGTGTGCATACCCTGCTTGTAGTGGTCCACGTCGCTGCCCGCTTCGCCGGCCGCTATCAGGCACGCCAGCTGATACTCCCCTGCCTCGAGGTGTACGGTTGTCTTCCGGGACTCCCCTGCGGGCAGGTTCTCCAGCTCGCCCATGTTCTCGAACGAACCATCCTCCAGGACCCTCAACACGGCCAGCTCGTGCACCATCTCCCCGCGGTTGGTGGCGACGAACTCGATGTTCCCGGCCTTCACCGAGGCCTTGTCCGGCATCACGATAAACTCGCCCAGGTCTACCCGCACCGTATCGTCGGCAGCCAACACCTCCCCCGGCGAAGTCGCGCCGGTCTGGCCACCGTCGCTGGAATCGCTCTCCCCGACTGGCTCGCCCTCGGCCCTCAGCTCGATGATGGTGGTCACATCGCCCGGGGAGTAGCACTTGAGCTTGTACACCCCCTCTTTCCTGGGCACGGTGTAGCCC
>JACPQO010000221.1 GCA_016190405.1 Chloroflexota bacterium
CTCCAGAACTACTTCCGCCTGTACGAAAAGCTGGCCGGCATGACCGGCACCGCCTGGACCGAACGGGAGGAGTTCCACACCATCTACGGCCTGGATGTCCTCGTCATCCCGACCCACCGGGAGATGGTCCGGGAGGACAACCAGGACGTCATCTACCGCAGCGAGGACGGGAAGTACCAGGCCGTGGTGTACGAGATCGAGGAGATGCACGCCGAGGGACGGCCGGTCCTGGTGGGTACCGTCTCCATCGAGAACTCGGAGCACCTGGCCGGCATGCTGAAGCGGCTCTCCACCTGCCGCCTGGCGGAGTGCGGCAGCTACTACAAGGTCTGCCCGCTCAAGGAGCCGCAGGTCCTTAACGCCAAGCACCACGAGCGGGAGGCGGCCATCATTGCCCAGGCCGGCAGCTACGGCGCCGTCACCATCGCCACCAACATGGCCGGCCGCGGCACGGACATCATCCTGGGCGGCAACCCCGAGCGGCTGGCCGACGAGCTGGCCCGCAAGCGGGGCATTGACCTCGTCTCGGCCTCGACGGAGGCGGCGGCGGCGGTTCGCGAGGAGGCCCGCGGGCTGTGGCAGGGGGAGCACGATAAGGTAGTGGCCGCCGGCGGCCTCCATATCGTGGGCACCGAGCGGCACGAGGCCCGCCGCATCGATAACCAGCTAAGGGGCCGCTCCGGCCGCCAGGGCGACCCGGGCAGCTCCCGCTTCTTCGTCTCCTTCGGCGACGATGTCATGCGCCGCTTCTCGCCGGACTGGGTGCCCAACCTGCTGGGCCGCATGGGGATGGAGGAGGACATGCCCCTCGAGAGCGGCATGGTCTCCAAGGCCATCGAGCAGGCCCAGACCAAAGTCGAGGGCTATAACTTCGACATCCGCAAGCACGTCGTCCAGTACGACGACGTGATGAACCGCCACCGCGACCTCATCTACACGGAGCGCCGCAAGATCCTGGAAGGGGCGGACCTCAAGGCCAACACCCTGGAGATGATCGAAGAGGAGATCGAGACCGTCTTCGACGCCTTCGCGCCCGGCGACAGCCCGGCCGAATGGGACCTCAAGAGCCTCCTCACCGAGCTGAAGGCGATCATGCCCCTGCCGGGCCACTTCACCCAGGAGCACTTCGCGAGACTCCCCGCGGAGGACGCGATGCAGGAGGTTCTGGAGCACGCCCGCCGGGCCTACGACGAGAAGGAGAGCGAACTGGGCCCGGACAAGATGCGCACCCTGGAGCGGCTGGTCCTCCTGGGCACCATCGACCGGCTGTGGGTGTACCACCTGACAGCCCTGGAAGAGATGCGCGAGGGCATTGGGCTGGCCGGCTACGGCGGCCGCGATCCCCTGGTGGAGTACAAGCGCGAGGCCCACGATATGTGGCAGCAGCTACGTGACCACATCCGCCAGAACGTGGTGCGGCGGATTTTCCACGTGACGCTGGCCCCGCAGGCGGTCCCTACGCCGCAGCCGCCGCGCAACGTCAGGGAGAGCGGGCCGGCCAAGGAGACGCCGGCGCCCAGCCGCGCGGCCGCGCAGGCCGCCGCCTCCGGACAGCAGGTGAGGCTGGGCGCGCCGGCCGCCGCGGCCACCGCCCACAAGGTGGGCCGCAACGATCCTTGCCCCTGTGGCAGCGGTAAGAAGTACAAGAAGTGCTGCGGCAACAGCGGGCTGGCCGCCTGAGGTTCCCGATGGCGCGAGCGGAAACCGGCACGGTACCGGACCTCCACGTCGAGGCGCAGAACGTCATCGCCGGCATGCGTGAGGCCGTGGCCAGAGGCGACGAGCACTGGCTCCTGGCCGTCCTGCAAGCCATCGGCCGCTGGCCCCTGGCCCGGGAGCAGGTGGGCGACCGCACCTATTGCTACCTCATCGGCGGCGAGGCCTTCGACTGGCTTCTCCTGGCCGAGCGGCTGTGCGAGGAGCTCCGGGCGCTCATCCCGGAGGACGAGTGCGAGGAGCTCCTGTTCTTCGGCCGGCTGCCGCCGGAGCTGACGGAGGACGGGTTTCGCCACCACCTGGGGGCGGCCAAGTACCGCGCCCACCTGAACTTCCTGTACGGCGTGCGGGTGGAGCAGGCCCTCCAGGTCGCGGTGCAGGAGGAGGTCCACAAGGATCGGCTCTCCCGCATATGGGAGAACGGCCACGTGGACGACGAGGTCTGCCACCGTATCTACGGCAGCGCCCGGGCCGAGCTGCTGCGGGAGTTCCGCGGCCAGCAGGCTCTAGCCACCGCCGGCGACTCCATCTCGCTGGGCGAGCTGACGGAGTTCACCTACTGGCTGTTCCGCTATCGCCTCAACTACGCCGACCCGGCCAAAGTGGCCAGCGACACCCGCAAGGGGCTGGCCCTGCTCCAACGCCTGGAGGCGCGGCGAACGCGACACGCCTCACCGTGATTTTGTTGAAGAGTGGCGTTCGCGCCGCGCCCTAGTGCGCCCCGTGCTGTATAAGGAGAGGGGAACACTGCCGCCGTGTCAGGCAACGCAAGAACAGATTTTGTGGCTGAGATGGGAAGACGTTTCGGCCCGATTTCCAAGCTTCCTCACACGCAATCGCTATATGAGCTCGGCAAGGGGACCTGTCGAGTCTACATACGCTACTCGAAGTTGCACCCGCGCTCACAAACGTTCTTCGGCTTGAGGCGCGAAGACCTCAGGCAACTAGAGGGACACAAATCGTTCATATCGTTCCTGTGGGATGGACAACCTGAGCCCCTGTTCGTCCCGTTCCCTGAATTCGAAGAGGTATTCGCTGAAGCCCAGCCAGCTTCCGATGGCCAATTCAAGGTTCAGGTCTATCCGAGAGAAGATGGGACGATTCTATACGTTGCCAGAGCTGGTCGGTTCAACGTGGAGGGGTATTTTGGGTGGCAGCAGCTTGAGGGGGCGATGAAGGGCTTCCATCCCCACCCATCACTGTCCCACTCTCAGATTCAGACTCTGCTCGGCGCCATCGGGGCAGC
>JACPQO010000222.1 GCA_016190405.1 Chloroflexota bacterium
TCCGTGGAGGACGTGGACGACGCGCGCGCCGCCGCCCAGGCCCTGGACATCCCCCACTACGTCCTGAACCTGGAGCGCGAGTTCCAGAGCTCGGTGCTGGACTACTTCGTGGGGGAGTACGCCCGGGGCCGCACGCCCAACCCCTGCCTGGCCTGCAACGACCGCGTGAAGTTCCGCCCCCTGCTGGAGCACGCCCTGGCCCTGGGCGCCGATTACCTGGCCACCGGCCACTACGCCCGGGTCCACAGGAACGGCGGCGGCTTCGAGCTCTGGCGCGCCGCCGACCCCGCCAAGGACCAGTCGTACGTCCTGTACACCCTGGGCCAGCGGGAGCTGGCGCGCACCCTCTTCCCCGTCGGCGAGCACGCGAAGCAGGAGGTGCGCGCCCTGGCCCGTCGCTGGGGCCTGCCCAACGCCGACAAGCCCGACTCCGCCGACATCTGCTTCATCCCCTCCGGCGACTACCGTGCCTTCGTGCGACAGCGCCTGCCCGCGCGGCCTGGGAACATCGTGGACGGCGGCGGCAACACGCTGGGCCAGCACCAGGGGATCGCCGGCTACACCGTCGGCCAGCGCAAGGGCGTGCCCCCGCGCGGCGGCAGCCAGCCCCTCTTCGTCCTCGACCTGGACGTCGACACGGACACCGTTCTCGTCGGGCCCCAGGAGGAGCTGCTGGCGGAGGGCCTCGTGGCGGAGCAGCTCTCCTTCGTCGACGGCCGCCCGCCCGACCGCCCCATCGAGGTGGAGGCCCGCATCCGCTACCGCAGCCAGCCGGCGCCGGCCCTGCTCACCGTGACCGGTGATCGCGGCGATATCCGATTCCGCTCCCCACAGCGGGCCATCACCCCCGGCCAGGCCGTGGTCTTCTACCAGGGCGACCGCGTCCTGGGCGGCGGCACCATCGTGGGGCGGTTGTAGGTGCCGGGTGGAAGGGGCCTCCCCCGCGCACTGAAGTGCGCGGCTCCCAATCTCAAGCCGCCGACTTTAGTCGGCGGTACTTGTCGCAGCCTCTAGCCTCGAACTTCCAACCTCCAACCTCCAACCAGCCCTCCCGTGCTATAATTGCCCCCGCCTGCCTACGATGGGCAGGCCCGACGCCCTCAGGAGGTAGCGCCCCATGGAGATCGGCTTCATCGACACCCCCGAACGGTGGCGTGACGTCTTCATCATGTCGTTCATGGCGGCCGGCACCGTTCTTTTCCTCGTAGGCATCGTATTCACCCTGATCATCGGCCTGCTCAGCGTGCGCACGGCCCTGATGGCCCGCAGCGTTATCAGGGACAGCCTCCGGCCCGCCCTGGAGAATGTCCGCGAGACGACCGGCAGCGTGCGGGGCACCGTCACCTTCATCTCGGACTACGCCGTGACGCCGGTGGTGCGGGCCTACAGCGCCTACGCCGGGGCGCGGCGGTTCGTCGTGGTGTTCCTGCGGTTCGCCCGCCCCAAGCGGGCCGGCTAAGGAGGAGGTCGACGATGCGCTTCCTCACCGGGTTGCTCATCGGTCTCGCCATCGGCTTCGTGGCCGCCATCCTGTTCGCGCCCGAGAAGCAGAAGCGGCACGAAGAGCACCTCTGGCAGGCGCCCCCGGAGGAGGAGCCAGAGGAGGCCGAGGCGGCCACCCAGAACCACGACTTCCTGGCCCCCCTCCGAGACGCCGTGCGCTCCCTGCGCCTCCAGGCCCAGGAGGCCTGGGCCGAGGCCGCCGTGGCCGCCGACGAGGCCGAGAAGGAGATGCGGGCCCGCTACCAGCGCCTGGCGCGGCGCGGCCGCTAGCCCCCCGCACGCCGCGACCCCGCCCTCACAACCTGCTGTGCTACTATCTATCTGGAGGGGTGCCGGAGTGGTTGATCGGGGCGGTCTCGAAAACCGTTGTGCGCCTTTTGGTGTACCGTGGGTTCGAATCCCACCCCCTCCGCCATCGCTCGGAAGTAGGAAGTAGGAGGTAGGAGGTAGGAGGTAGGAGGTAGGATCGGCGGGGTGGGGTCTCACCTCCAACGTCTTACCTCCTACCTCAGGATCGAGCGGGGAGGGGTGCCAGAGTGGACGATTGGGCACGCCTGGAGAGCGTGTGTACCTTCGGGTACCGTGGGTTCGAATCCCACCCCCTCCGCCAGCCTCCCCGCGAATGGCGAAAGACGGAAGACGGAAAACGAGAAAAACCCTTTTCGCTTTTCCGGTTTTCGCTTTTTCGCCGTGCTTCCCCTACAACAACCTATCCTGGCCCGGTGCGCCCTGCCCCCTGTCTCGTGTCTCCTGTCTCGCCTTCAGCGCCCCCAGCATCTCCCCCACCTGCCGCGCGTTGCGCACCGCGTAGTCGTTGTGGCAGTTGTTGAGCAGCACGTGCACCTCACGGGCCTCCTCCGCCAGACGGCGCACCCGCGGCGCCCACTCCGCCAGCTCCTCCTCGCGGTACAGGTAGTCGAACCGCTCGGCGGCGCCGATCCCCTTCTTCGCCCACGTCTCCACGTTGCGACCGTGCATCCGTACAATCGACACCGGCGCCGTCACCGCCGTCACCGGCGGCACGCTGTTGCGGAACCCCTGCGGCTCATCGACGCAGACGTAGGGGATCAGGTTCTCCGACAGGAACGCCAGCGTCCGCTCCTGGTTCCGCTCCGATAGCCACAGGTTGTTGCGGAACTCCACCGACATCTTGTATTGCCCCAGCCGCTCCTTCGCCTCCAGGACGTAGTCGCGGCTGTCGTGGCCGGGCAGGAACCAGGGCGGCATCTGGAACAGCACCGTCCCCAGCTTGCCGGCGCTGTCCAGGGGCAGCAGCGCGCCGGCGAACCGCCGCCACAGCTCGTCCCGCACCTCCGCCGCCAGGTCCTTGTAGTACACGTTGCGCTTCTCCTGGAGCGACGCCGGCAGCTCCTCCCGCACGTCCTTGGGCAGCGACCGCACCTGCGCCGGGTGGTGCGTGAACAGCGCGTACGACTTGATATCGAACACGAAATCGGGGGGCGTGCGCTCCACCCACAGCGCCGCGTTGCGCTCGGCGGGCAGCCCGTAGTAGGTGCTGTCTACCTCCACGATGGGGAACTGCTCCGCGTAATAGCGCAGCCGCTCCTCCGGCGTCTTCGCCCCGCGCGGGTACCAGCCGCTGTCCACCAGCGTCTTGTCCGCCCAGGAGCAGGTGCCCACCAGTATGCGCGCGGTCACGGTTCGATTATCGCACGGCGGTGCGTAGGGGCGACCCCTCGCGGTCGCCCACGCCGCTCCCGCTTTCAGCCCTTGACCGCGCAGTTACCCGCAGCGTAGGATGCGCCTTGGATGTATTACCCCAGAAGAAGGTATTACCATGCGCGAGATCATTACCAGAGTCACCAGTAAGGGGCAGGTCACGATACCCGTCGAGATACGCCGCGCCCTTGGCCTCAAGGCCCGCGACCGCGTGGCCTTCACCCTGGTGGATGGCGCCGCCACCGTGCGCCGGGCCGAAAGCGTCATCGATGAGCTGTTCGGCTCTGTGAAATACGATGGACCGCCACTCGATTTCCGGAAACTGCGCCGCGAATTCGAGGACGACATGGCGAGGGAGGTCTGGCGCGAGATGGGCCTGGGCCAGCGGTAGTGCCTCCCTTCGTCGACACGAATATATTCCTCCACTACCTGCTGCGATACGACGAGCCAGCGGCCAGGCGGTGCTACGATCTTCTGGCGAGGGCTGGCAGGGGCGAAGAGGTACTGGAAACGTCCGAAATGGTGATCGCCGAGCTCGTCTGGGTACTGTCGCGGCCGCCCATCCGTCTGAACCCCGATGCCATTCGCGACCGCCTCGTTCGCATTATCGATCTGCCATGCCTGCGCTTGCCTGACAAGCACCTTTTGACTCAGGCCCTCGAGCAGTACGCGAACTCGAGGATGAACTTCGTGGACGCCTACAACACGGTGCTAATGCGCAAGCGCGGCATCGACCGCGTGTACAGCTACGACCAGGACTTCGACAAGGTGCCCGGCATCACGCGGGTCGAGCCGTAGCGGGCGTTCGGAGCCTCGGCCGCACATTCGTGTCTCGTGTCTCGTGTCGCGTGTCTCGGTGCTACAATACCCGCGAAATGCCCGAAGCCACCGCCCTCACCGCCTTCTACCGCTCCGCCGACGGCGCTGTCGTCGACGCCTCTGGCCCCGGCACGCTGAGGAAGGCCCTGGCCGACCCCAACGGCCTCCTCTGGGCCGACCTCCACATCCACCCCGAGGCCGACGGCGCCCTCCTCCGCGACGTCTTCCGCTTCCACCCCCTGACCATCGAGGACTGCCTTTCCCCCCACGTGGACCCCGCCAAGATCGACGACCACGGCGACTACATCTTCGTCGTCGTCCAGGCCCTCCAGGAATACCACCCCGACCGGGAGCTTGAGCCCATCGAGGTCGACTTCTATCTGGGCCCCAACTACGTCGTCTCCTGCCACCGCGACCCCGTGTCGGCCATCGACCATTTCCGCGACCGCTGCCGCCAGGACGAATACCTCCTCTCGCATCCCGCCGACTGGCTCCTGCACGGCCTCCTGGACGCCCTGGTTGACGAGTACCTGCCCGTCGTGGATGCCGTCGACGACACCATTGACGAGCTGGAGGAGACCGTCCTCCGCCGCCCGGACAGCGCCGCTCTCCAGAGCATCATGATGGTCAAACGCAACACCCTCCGCTTGCGCCGGGCCGTCACCCCCCAGCGCGACATCATGAACCGCCTCTCCCGCGGCGAATACCCCAAGCTCATCCGCGA
>JACPQO010000225.1 GCA_016190405.1 Chloroflexota bacterium
GGGCAGGGCCGTGGCCAGGGCGGGAATATCCGCGGCGAGGCGGGACTTGAGGGCGGCGACCGTCGTCGTTTCTTCCAATTCAAGCGGCAGCCGATCGCGCCCGGCTCGGTCTTTGAGGGTGGCGAAAAAGAGAATGTTGATCCTCATCAGGCTTTCCAAATGTTTACTCCCCACTCAAACATTCACCACATCCCCGCTCATTCCGCCGTGCTTCTCAACCAGCCGCAGGTTGGTGATCTGCATCGTCTTCTCGGCGGCCTTCGCCATGTCGTATACGGTCAGCGCGGCGACACTCACCGCGGTGAGCGCTTCCATCTCGACGCCGGTCTTGCCTGTAGTGCGCACCGTGGCCGTGATGTCGATGGCGCTGCGCTGGCTGTCCGGCTGGAGCGACACATCGATGTCGGTGAGGAGGAGCGGGTGGCAGAGGGGGATCAGCTCGTGGGTGCGCTTGGCGGCCATGACCGCGGCGAGCTGGGCCGTGGTCAGAACGTCACCCTTGGCGGCGCCGCCGGTGACGATGAGGGCCAGGGTCTCCGGCTTCATGAACACAGCCCCCTTAGCTACTGCCTCGCGGGCCGTGTCCGCCTTGGCCGAGATGTCGACCATGCGGGGGCGGCCGGAGGCGTCGAGGTGGGAGAGACGTTGTAGGCGTTGCGATCGTCCGGTGGTCACGGCTTGCCGCTAACAGTCTTGCCGCCACGCACAGCGAGCATCTCATGGGGCTCGACCCTCCGGACGTCCGAGACTGGAAGGGTTAGTACGGCGCGGGTATGGCCGGACGCCTCCATGAACTCGACGATTACGGCAGCGCTGTTGAGCACTTCAACGACTGTGCCGACATCGCCTTCGCGGAGGTCCTGCTCCGGGATATCCCGCTGCAACGCGACCAACTCCAGGAGGGTTAGCTTGCTCATCTTGCCGGATACGCCGTGACAAACCGCGGCGTTGCCTCTCCCGATCTAATGATCCATATGGATACTATCGCCGCCTGTTCGCCGGACGGTCTAGTTAGCGGCCCCACTATCGCGAACATGCGACCCCACTCTGTTGACTCCACTTCTTGGGCATCAAGCGTCAGGTGCTGCTCTCTGAGGGCCTGTTCCAGCGCCATCCAGTTATCTCTAGTATAGCCTAGCGCGGCAAAGAAGACGGCCTTACTGCTCCCTCTGGCATGCCCAGGCGAAAGCAGATAGTCACGCAGCTTCTCTGTGGGTATGACTGCTTGGTCGGCGCCCGACAATTTCATGGATCAGCCGAAGGCCGGCCAAGGGGAAGGCAAGACCTATTCAGGGTCAAGATTCACCATATGGTCCAGCAGCGTCTCCGCCTTCTCGTCGAACCAGAGGGTGGCCTGAAAGCGACGGCCCGCCAGGACATCGGGCAACCAGTGAGGGTCGCTGGGCCACATCTCCTCGTATGGGAGCTGATCTTCGGGAAACCAGCGCAGCTCGCCCTCATCGCTGGGCCGCAGTTCGCCCCCGAAGCGCGAGCCTGAGAATACGTGGACGACCCAGTCGGGCTGGTCGCCGGCGCCGAAGTAGACCTCGAAGCTCCCCCGAAATGCGGGATCGATGATCCTGAGACCGGTCTCCTCCTCCACCTCCCGCACGACGCCATCCGCTGGAGACTCGCCGGGCCGCAGCTTGCCGCCGGGACCGTCCCACTTGCCGCCGCCGAAGCGCTCGCTGGCCTTCTTCTGAAGGAGGAGTTTGCCGTCCCGGCGAACGAGACAGACCGTGGCCTCGATGGTCATGGCGGTCAGAACGTCGAGACACGGAACAGGAGACACGAGACACGCAGGAGCTGGGACACACTGTCCTGTCTCATGTTACGTGTCTCCTGTCTCGCGCGTCAGCCGCCGATGTACGACATCTCGATCTTCTGGCGAAGGCCCGGCGTCTTGCCCGAACGCAGCTCCGAGTAGCGGTCGGTTCGGCGCGACCAGAGGGAGCGCAGGAAGGCGGCGATCTCTTCGTCGCTCTGGCCATCGCGCAGCAGGGGACGCAGGTCGCGCCCGATGGCGGCGAACAGGCAGGTGTACAGCTTGCCGTCGGCCGACAGGCGGGCGCGGGTGCAGTCGCCGCAGAAGGGCTGGCTGACGGAGGCGATGACGCCGATCTCGCCGCTGCCGTCGGTGTAGCGCCAGCGGCGGGCCACCTCGCCGCGGTACCGAGGCTCGGCGGGCGCCAGGGGGAACTCGCGGCTGATCATGGCCACGATCTGGGCCGCCGGGACGACATCGTCCAGTCGCCAGCCGTTGCTGTTGCCCACATCCATGAACTCGATGAAGCGCACGATGTGGCCGCTGCCCTTGAAGTGCCGGGCCATGTCCACGACACCGCCGTCGTTGATGCCCTTCTTGACCACCATATTGACCTTGATAGGCCCCAGGCCGGCTAAGCGGGCGGCCTCGATGCCGTCCAGGAGCCGGCTGACCGGGAAGTCGACGTCGTTCATGGCGCGAAAAACGGCGTCGTCCAGAGAGTCTAGGCTGACGGTGATGCGGCTCAGGCCGGCGGCCTTCAGGGTCTCGGCCATGTACACCAGGCGCGAGCCGTTGGTGGTCATGGTGAGGTCCCTCAGCCCCTCAACGCCCGACAGCATCTCGATGAGCTTGGGCAGGTCGCGACGGACGGTGGGCTCGCCGCCGGTCAGGCGTATCTTCTCCACGCCCAGCGAGACGAAGATACGGGCCAGGCGGGCGATCTCCTCGAAGCTCAGCACCTCGTTGCGCGGCAGGAAGCGGTACTTGCGGCCGAAGACCTCCTTGGGCATGCAATAGGTGCAGCGGAAGTTGCAGCGGTCGGTGATGGAGATGCGCAGGTCGCGCAGGGGGCGGCCAAGGGTGTCGGCAGGGGTGCCATCCGGAACGTAGGCGGGTAGCTTTTCCGCCGGAGGCGGATGCGCCTCTGGCGCAAGCTGCCCGCGACGCTTGTCGGGGTCTGAAGGCCCCGACCTACGAACTGGTAGCGCGCCCGGCTCCTCGTCCTTGCTCATACAGCAGCTCTTTCAGTATCTGGCGGGCGGAGGCGACGGCCCTGGCCCGGTGGCTGACGATATTCTTTTGATGCCCGGGCAGCTCGGCCATGGTGGCCGAGAGCTGGGGCACCCAGAATATGGGGTCGTAGCCGAACCCTCCTTCCCCCCGCGGCGCCTCGGCGATGAAGCCCTGAACCTCGCCCTGGGCGAGGCGGACCTCCGGCGAGCCCGGCTGGGCGACGGCGATCACGCACCGGAAGCGCGCCCAGCGCTTCTCCTTGGGCAGGCCGCGGAGCCGCCCCAGGATCTCCTCGAACCGCTGGGGGTAGGTGGCCTCCTTACCC
>JACPQO010000224.1 GCA_016190405.1 Chloroflexota bacterium
GAGGTAGGCATCGCCCGCACCTTCCAGCAGACCCACCTGTTCAAGAGCATGACCGTCCTGGGCAACGTCCAGGTGGGCGCCTATTCCATCGGCGATGGCTTCCGTCTTCCCTTCGGCCGGGAGGCCCGCCACACGGGACAGGACGTCCGCCGCGCCGAAGAGATCATCGAGTACCTGGGGTTACAGGGCGTAGCCAACAGTCCCGCCGCCGGCCTGCCCTTCGCCGTCCAGAAGCGGGTTGAGCTGGCCCGCGCCCTGGCCGCCAACCCCCGCCTCCTCCTCCTCGATGAGCCGGCCAGCGGCCTCAGCCACCAGGAGCTCCGGGGCCTGGCCGACCTCATCCGCGGCATCCGGCGCGACCTAAAGGTGACCATTCTCCTGGTAGAGCACAACATGGCCCTGGTAATGGGCATCTCGGATCGGGTCACCGTGCTGGACTTCGGCCGCAAGATCGCGGAAGGGACCCCCCAACAGGTCCAGAACGACCCCAAGGTCATCGAGGCGTACCTGGGAGAGCAGAATGCTCAAACTGAATGAGGTCAGCGCCTCCTACGGCCCTATCCGGGCGCTGCACGGTGTCTCCATGGAAGTCGCCGACGGCCAGATCGTCGCCCTCCTGGGCGCCAACGGCGCCGGCAAGAGTTCCACCCTCCGCGTCATCTCCGGCCTCCTCAGGCCCTCCGCTGGCTCCGTGGAGTACGGCGGCCGCCGCATCGACCGCCGTTCCCCGCGCGACATCGTCGCCCTCGGCATCTCCCACGTGCCCGAAGGCCGGGAGCTGTTCGCCGACCTAACGGTGGAGGAGAACCTGCGGTTAGGCGCCTACGTCCGCCGCGATAACGGCGTCAAGCCCGATATGGAGCGCGTCCTGGCGTACTTTCCCGCCCTGGCTCAGCGCCGGCGCCAGCCGGCCAACACCCTGTCCGGCGGCGAGCAGCAGATGCTGGCCATCGGTCGCGGCCTCATGAGCCGCCCCCTCCTCCTCCTCCTGGACGAGCCTTCCCTGGGGCTGGCCCCCACCCTGGTGCGCGACATCTTTCGCATCGTCCAGGCGGTCAACGCCGAAGAGAAGGTGACCATACTGCTGGTGGAGCAAAACGTCAAGCTAGCCCTGTCTATCGCCAACTACGGCTACGTCCTGGAGACGGGCAGCGTGGCCATCGCCAACCCGGCTCAACAGCTCTTGCAGGATGAGACCGTGCGGAAGGCCTACCTGGGCTACTGAGGCAGAAGGGGCATGCTGTCCATGATCGCCACGCTGGGTTCGCTGGGCTCCGTATTCCTGGCGGCGCCTCCCTGGGAGAACCCCAGCCTGTTCGCGGATCAGGTCGCTGCCGGCCTGGCCACGGGCGGCATCTATGCCCTCGTCGCTATGGCCATCGTCATGATCTACCGCTCCACGGACGTCCTCAACTTCGCCCAGGGCGAAATGGCGATGTTCGTGACCTTCGCCATGTGGTCCCTGGTTCTGGCCGGCATCGATACCTGGCAGGTCCTCCTCATCGGCGTCCTCCTGGCGGCTGCCCTGGGCGGGTTCATCGAGCGGGTGGTGATCCGTCCCGTGGAGAACGCTCCTCCCCTCAGCGTCGTTGTGGTCACCCTCGGCCTCTTCCTGTTCCTTAACGGCATGGCCACGGGAATATGGGCCAAGGGGGAGCTGCCCAAGTCATTCCCATCGCCTCTGGGGACGACCACAGAGGCGTTCAAGGCCGTGGACCTGGGTATCGCCACCGTTCCGCGCCACTACCTTCTCGTCCTGATCGTGGGCGTGGCCGTCATGGTCCTCATTTATCTGCTGTTCAACCACACCAAGCTGGGCCTGGCCCTGCGCGCCACCGCCCATAACCGACTGGCCAGCCAGCTCATGGGCATAAACGTGGGGCGAATGCTTACCCTGGGCTGGGCCCTGGCCTCCGTCGTGGGCGCCCTGGCCGGCATGCTCGTCGCGCCCATCATCTCCCTGGACCCGTCCTTCATGCTGGCCGTGCTCCTGTACGCCTTCGCCGCCGCCGTCCTCGGCGGCCTCAATAGCCCGCTTGGCGCCATCGTTGGCGGCTTCACCATCGGCGTCGCTGAGAACCTCTTCGGCACCTATACCCCCCAGAGCTGGCTGGGGCCGGAGATGAAGCTTCCCCTCACCCTCCTCCTCCTGGTGCTTGTCCTGCTCATCCGGCCCACCGGCCTGCTCGGTCAGCGGGCGGTGAGGAGGGTCTGACCGTGCGTATCGATAAGCTGGTGGCGGCCCGCCTCGTCCTGTTGGCGGCGCTCCTGGCGTTGGTCTGCTGGCTGCCATTCAGCCTCGATTCTCACCGCACCTTTCAGGTCACCATGATCGCCGTGTGGGCCGTGGTCGCCATCGGACTCAACATACTCACCGGTTACAACGGCCAGATCTCTCTGGGGCACGGCGCCTTCGTCACTCTGGGGGGCTACACCTCCGCCCTCCTCATGGCCCGGCAAGACTTCCCTTTCTGGGTCACCATCATCGTCGCCGGCGTCCTGGCCGCCATCGCTGGCCTCCTCGTCGGCATCCCTGCCCTGCGCCTGTCCGGCCC
>JACPQO010000227.1 GCA_016190405.1 Chloroflexota bacterium
CATCGACCTGCCGGAGGGCGTGTCGGTCCGGGCCAACGTTTACGGGCTGGACCCCCTGAACCCCAGCCCGGAATGGTTCGGCAAGAAGGTCAAGATGTACACCGAAAAGATCCGCGTGGACCGCGAAGGCAACGACATCGTGGCGGCCAAGTTCCGGGTCGCCAACGCCGCGTAGGCGCAGGCCGGCCTCAAGCCTGGCCTTCGGTTCGAATACACGAAAGCAAGGAGGAAGCGATGAGGGACGTAGCGATAGTCGGCGCCAACATGATCAAGTTCGGGCGCTACCCGGACAAGGACGTGGTGGCCCTGGCCGCGGAGGCGACCATCGGCGCCCTCAAGGACGCCGGCATCACCATGAAAGAAGTGCAGATGGTGGCCTGCGGCAACCTGTACCAGGCCAACGCCACACCCGGGCAGCGGATCATGAAAGAAGTGGGCGCCACCGGCGTGCCGGTGGTGAACGTCACTAACGCCTGCGCCACCGGCTCTACCGCCTTCCGCGAGGCGTACATAGCGGTGGCTTCCGGCATGTACGACATCGCCCTGGCCGTGGGCTGCGAGCAGATGGGGAAGATGGGGCTGCTGGGCGCCGAGGGCGCCTCCCGCGAGTACAGCACCGAGGGTGTCATGGGCACCGGCCTTATGCCCGGCGTGTTCGGGCAGACCGGCGTCGAGCACATGCGCAAGTATGGGACGACGCAGGCGCAGATCGCCAAGATCGCCGTCAAGAACCACGAGCACGGCGTGCTGAACCCCTACGCCCAGTACCAGAAGGAGACCCCGCTGGAGGAGGTCCTCAACGCCCGCGTCATCGCCTGGCCCAACACTCTGTACATGTGCTGCCCCACCGGCGATGGCGCCGCCGCTGCCGTCCTCATGTCAGCCGAGAAGGCGCGCCAGTACACCAAGCAGCCGGTCTGGGTGGCCGCGTCCATCCTGACGTCCGACCCCTACACACCGCGGAACCCCGTTATGTTCGATGTCAACACCCTGACCCACAACGCCGCCGAGGAGGCGTACGAGAAGGCCGGCGTGGGGCCGAAGGACCTGAGCATGGTCGAGCTGCACGACTGCTTCGCCTCGGCGGAGCTGGTGCACTACGAGAACCTGATGCTGTGCGGCGAGGGCGAAGCCGGCGACTTCATTGACCGCGGCGGCCCCTATAACGGCGGCGAGACCCCGGTCAACGTGAGCGGCGGCCTGCTGTCCAAGGGACACCCGCTGGGGGCCACCGGCGTCGCCAACATCGTGGAGATCATGTGGCACCTGCGCGGGCAGGCCGGCCCGCGGCAGGTCCAGAACGCCAAGGTGGGCCTGGCCCACGTCATCGGGCTGGGTTCCGCCTGTACGATCCACATCCTCAAGAAGTAAACTGTACTTAGAGCCAAAAGGAACCGAAGAGAGGGGCTGGGCCCCGATCCGCCGCCGGCGGAGGGGCCAGCCTCTTCGTTTAAAGGAGGAGTCGTGGTGGCGAGCTGGGCAGCGGGCGGACAACCGTCCGGCATGAATAGCGGCACCAGAACCAGCGAAGATTGCGCAGGCCGGCCATGGAGCTGACCTTTCTAGGCTCCGGCAACGCCTTCGGGCAGGGCGGGCGCTACTGGAGCTCCTTCCTGGCCGACCGGAGGTTCCTGTTCGACGCCCCTCCCACCCTCCTGCCCCACCTCAAGCGGCTCGAGGTGCCCGTCACCGGCCTGGAGGTGCTGTTCATCAGCCACTTCCACGGCGACCACTTTATGGGGCTGCCCTTCCTATTCCTGGAGTACGTCTACCTGACGCCGCGTAAGGACGACCTGTTCATCGTGGGACCGCCGGGGGTAGAGGAGAAGATAGAGGATTTCGCCCGCCGTTGCTACCCGGAGATAACCCAGGAAGCGGGGTACCGGCGTCGCTACGTGGACGCCCGGCCCGGACAGGACCAGCTAGTCAACGAGATCGCCTTCCGGGCCGTCCCCATGAACCACGTTCGCGGCAAGCTGGACTGTTTCGGCTATCGGGTGAGCCTGGGCGGCAAGACGGTGGCCTACACCGGCGACACCATGTACTGTGAGGAGATCTTCGAACTGGCCGACGGCGCTGACGTTTTTGTCATCGACTGCACCTACAGCCAGGGCAGCGGCCCCGAACACATGGGGCTCGACGACCTCAAGGTCATCCGCAAGCGGGTGCCGGCGGAGACAACGATCATTCTCACCCACCTCAACGGCGAGCCGGAAACTCAGGGGCTGGCCAACGTCATCGCCGCTAAGGACTTCGCCACCTACCGCTTCTGATAGGCCGTGAAGACCTGCCCTGAGCCGGGCCGAAGGGCCATCGCTGTCCTGGGCGCGGGCAGCATGGGCACCGCCCTGGCCCACCTGGCGGCCGGCAACGGCCACCCCGTGCGCGTCTGGAGCATCGAGACCGATGTCCTGGAAGAGGTCCGCGACCACCGGCGCAACACGAAGTACCTGCCGGGCCTGGACCTCGACTCGCTGCTGGAGCCCTTCTGGGAGCTGGCCGACGCCCTGGCCGGGGCGGACATCGCCGTCCTCAGCGTGCCTTCGCACGTGGTGCGCACCGTGGCCCGCGAGGCGGCGCCCCACCTCAGGAGCACGCCTGCCGTGCTCAACGTGGCCAAGGGGCTGGAGGAAGGTACCGATCTCCGTATGAGCCAGGTGCTGGCCGAGGAGATCGGCGGGGCGCCCGGACGCATCGCCAGCATGGGTGGGCCGGCGGTCGCCGCCGAGCTGGCGAGGGGAACGCCTACTGCCGTCATCGTGGCGGCCGAGCGCAGCGGCCCGGCCGCGGCGGTCCAGGCCGCCCTCCAGAAC
>JACPQO010000232.1 GCA_016190405.1 Chloroflexota bacterium
CAGGGGGGATTGTATCAGAGGGAAAGGGTCTTGGGTCAGGGGTCAGGGGTCAGTGGGTTATCGGAGGGAGGTAGAATGGACGCCTACCAGTGCATCGTGACGAAGCGGGACAGCCGCGAGAGAGTGGACAGTTGACAGTGAACAGTGGACAGTGATGCGGCGGGAGGGAAGATGGACGCCTACCAGTGCATCGTGACCAAGCGGGACAGCCGGTCGTACGCGGAGATGCCGATCGAGGAGGACGCACTGCGGCGGATCCTCCAGGCGGGCCGGATGGCGGGCAGCTCCAAGAACACGCAGCCGTGCCGGTTCGTGGTGCTGCGGGACGCGGAGCGGAAGGCGGAGCTGGCGGCCTGCGGGCAGTTCGCGCAGCACGTACCCCAAGCGGCGGCGGCCATCGCGGTCTGCCTGCCGCCGACGGGCGGCCAGTTCGATGCGGGCCGGGCAGCGCAGAACATGATGCTGGCGGCCTGGAACGAAGGCGTCGCCTCGTGCCCGGTGTCGATGCACGACCAGGAGGGCGCGCGGCAGACGCTGGGGCTGCCGGAGGGCTGGCGGGTAGCGATCGTGCTGGCGCTGGGGTACCCGCGGCCCGGCATACCGCTGGGGCGGGGCGAGAGGCGGCTGGCGCTGGAGGAGTTCGTGCGCTGGGAACGGTGGAGCTAGGGGGCAGGTTGGGGGTTGGAGACTGGAAGCTATAGGCTAGAGCGAAGAGCAAAGTGGGAGGGCGCCCATGACCACTAGCGAACAGCAGATCGCGGGGCCGGAGCGGCCGGGGGGACAGGGGCTGGACGCGAACCAGGAGGAGTCCGGGAACCGGGCGATCATCGCGCTGCTGGAGGACGCGGTGCACGGGCCGCAGACGGACCTGGTGATCGCGTACCGGCAGGCGCGCGACGAAGACGGCGCCTATGAGGTGTGGTCGAAGCGGGGAATGGTACGCTTCGTGCGGCTCTACGCTGACGGCGGCGGCTACGGGTACCGCGTGATCGAGCAGATAGGGGAGAACCCGATCGAGGACCAGGACCCGACGGGGCTGGCCACGCTGGCCGAGGAGCTGGAGGCGGGGGCGAAGTCGGGGTTCTCGGGGACGGACCCGGCGAAGGCGTTCGTGGCGCCGGAGCAGCTCAGCTACCCGCGGGCCTACGAGCGGATCGCGCAGTTGTTCGACAGCCCCAACGCGCCGGACATCGCCATCAGCCCCAAGTCGTACGCCTTCGGGCGACAGCCGGGGCAGCACGGGGCGTTGGACGTGGTGCAGTCGCGGGCGCCGCTGGTGCTTTCGGGCCCGGGCGTGAAGCGCGGCGTCAGCGACGCCGTCTGCGCGCAGGTGGACGTGGCGCCGACGCTGGCGCTGCTGCTGGGGCTGCCGCTGATCGACGGCAGGGACAGCAGCGGCCGCACGTCCGGCCAGCGGGGCGTACCGCCCGACGTGTACCTGAAGCGCCAGGACGGCAGGGTCATCGAGGACGTGCTGGACCGCGACGAGAGCGGAAACCTGCGCAGCCGGCCGGAGCGGGTATACGTCATGCTGCTGGATGGGCTGAGCAACACGGAGTTGCTGGAGCGGCTGGAGCACGACCGGGAGTCGATCCCCAACCTGGCGCGGCTGGTGGAGAACGGGGCGATGTTGCGCTACGGGATGATGGTGACCTTCCCGACCATCACCTGGCCCAGCCACAACTCGCTGGGGACGGGTGCCTGGTGCGGCCACCACGACGTCGTGAACCCGGCGTACTACCTGCGGGAGAAGCGGGAGACCATAGCGCCCCAGGCAGTGCAGTTCGACACGGCGAAGTACCTGTCGGACGGGGTGGAAACGCTGTTCGAAGCGGTGCACCGGGTGCGCGGGAGGTGGGACGGCCACCGGGGGGCCATCACGGCGTCGATCAACGAGCCGTGCGTGCGCGGGGCGGCCCACGCCACGCTGGAGCGGCGGATGCTGGGCGATATGGAGGAGTTCCGGCACGTAACGAAGGCCCACGTGGAGGACAAGAGCGCCAAGTGGAAGGAGGACGGCCAGGACGGGGTGGACAGGTATTCGTTCATCGACACGCAGGGGCTGGCACAGGCGCTGATGCTGTTCGGCGATGAGGGCCGGCCGGCGCCGCTGTTCACGTACCACGAGTTCGCGCTGACGGACGCCGTGGGGCACGACTACGGGCCGCACCACGAAGCGATGGGGCTGGCCCTGGCCGAGACCGACAAGCGCATCGGCAAGATACTGTCGCTGCTGGAGAGGCGGGGGCTGCTGGAGTCGACGCTGTTCGTGGTGACGGCGGACCACGGGATGGCGCCCATCGACACCGAGCTGGCGGCCAACCAGGTGCAGGCCGTGCTGGACGCCGGGCTGAAGGCGGTGGCGCCGGCGCCCCTCGTGTACCTGCTGGACATGGAGGTGATCGTCGAGCCGGCCATGGACGGCCGGACAGTGACGGTGACGGTGCTGGAGAACGACGCCGACGTGCACGGCGAGAAGCCGCCGGTGGCGGGCGCCGAGGTGCGGGTGATCGGCGAGCACACCAGGGTGCTGGCGGAGGCGAAGACGGACGCCTTCGGGGTGGCCGGGCTGCCGCTGCCGGTAGACGCCGACCCTAAGAAGCTGGTGCTGTCGGTACACCACGAGCGGTTCAACCCGCGCCACCTGCGGCTGGACGGGTCGAATGTGGTGGAGGACATACGGGACAGGCTGTATGGGAAGCTGGAGGCTGGAGGTTAGAGGTTGGAGGCAGCGCTGGGGTTCCGAGCCCACAGCGGCTGGGCGGCGATGGTGGCGCTGGCGGGGCCGCCAGCCTCGCCGATGGTACTGGATCGCAGGCGGGTCGAGCTGCAGGAACCCGGCCTGCCGGTGCAGGCATACCACGCCGCTAGACCGCTCGGCGCCGAGGAGGGCGAGGAGTTGATCAGGCGGGCGACGGAGGGGGCGGCGAGAAGGGCGCAGGAGGCGGTCGGGACGGCCATCGTCGAGCTGGAATCGAAGGGGCACAGAGTAGTGGGCTGCGGGGTCGTGCTCGGGTCAGGCTTTGGAGTGTCGACGCTGGCCGAGGCGTTATCCTCACACGCGGGGCGCCACGCGGCGGAGGGGGAGCTGTACCGCCAGGCAGTGATCCGCGCGGGCGAGGCGCATGGCCTGCCGGTGGCGGGGCTGGCGGAGCGTGTGCTGTACACGCGGGCGGCGGCGGGGCTGAGCGTGCCGATGGATGAGTTGCGGCGCAGGGTCACGGAGATGGGACGCGATCTGGGCCCGCCGTGGGGCAGCGACCAGAAGAGCGCTTCGCTGGTGGCCTGGCTGGCGCTGGCGGCGGCGGCCGCGCAGGCTCGGACGTAGAACCAAGACGTTGGAATTCACTGTCATTCCGAGGACGCCAAAGGCGGACGAGGAATCTGGGGTTGGGCCCCCCTGCCGCCGGATTCCTCGCTGCGCTCGGAATGACAGCTGGGGGCGTGCCGCAGATGCCGGGAGCGACAGGCACCGAAGGGAGGCATTAGGTTGAATTCCGACACCATCCAATACGAAGTCGAGGGTGCGATCGCCCGCATAACACTGAACCGGCCGGAGCGGCTGAACGCCATCAACGCGCAGATGATCTCAGAGCTGCGGGAGGCGGTGGCCGCCGCGAACGATGAGGCGTCGGTGCGGGTGATGGTGCTGAGCGGGGCGGGCCGGGCGTTCTGCGCCGGGTACGACCTGGCCTGGGGGACGCAGGCGGAGGACGCCTCGCAGCGAGCGGCGGCCGGGCAGTGGGACCCGGTGCGGGACTATCAGATGATGTCCCGGAACGTGCGCGCGTTCATGTCGCTGTGGGAGAGCCCGAAGCCCGTCATCGCCCAGGTGCACGGCTGGTGCGTGGGGGGCGGCACGGACCTGGCGCTGTGCAGCGACCTGATCTACGTGGCGGAGGACGCCCAGATCGGCTACCCGCCGGCGCGGGTGTGGGGGGAGCCGACGACGGTGATATGGGTATACCGGCTGGGGCTGGAGCACGCCAAGCGGCTGATGCTGACCGGTGAGGCGCTGAGCGGACGGGAGGCCGAGCGGCTGGGGCTGGCGTCCAAGGCGGCGCCGGCGGCCGACCTGCCCGGAGTCGTGGACGCCATGGCGCGTAGGCTGGCGACGATACCCTCGAACCAGCTGGCGATGAGCAAGCTTTTGGTCAACCAGGCGTACGAGAACATGGGTCTGCGGACCAGCCAGCTCATCGGCACGGTGTTCGATGGGATCGCGCGGCACACGCCGGAGGGGGTCGCCTGGCGGGACCTGGCGATGAAGGAAGGGTTCCGGGAGGCGGTACGGCGGCGGGATGAACCGTGGGGAGACTACGGGAGCAAGAAGTAGAAGTTGGAGGTTAGAGGTTGGAGGTTGGAAGGGCTCTCCCTCACCCCCAACCCCTTTCCCGTGCGCGGGAGAGGGGTGACCGGCAGCCAATGTGAGGGTTGATCCGCCACAGCGGACCGGGCACAGGCTGACAAGGAGCGAACCTAGAAGGAGCGGGCCATGACGCAGCAGGAGATATCGGCGGCGTTTCCGTACGAGTCCAAGTACGTGGAGGTGCTGGGGTCCAGGATGCACTACGTGGAGGAGGGCGGCGGTGACCCGGTCCTGTTCCTGCACGGGAACCCGACATCGTCGTACCTGTGGCGGAACATCATCCCGCGCGTGTTGCCGCTGGGGCGGTGCATCGCCCTGGACCTGATCGGCATGGGGAAGTCGGACAAGCCGGACATCGAGTACCGGTTCTTCGACCACTCGCGGTACGTGGAGGGGTTCATCGAGGCGCTGGGGCTGCGCAACATCACGTTGGTGATCCACGACTGGGGGTCGGCGCTGGGGTTCCACTACGCGCGGCGGCACGAGTCGAACGTGAAGGGGATCGCCTTCATGGAGGCGATCGTGCGGCCGCTGACCTGGGACGAGTGGCCGGAGCAGGCGCGGCAGATGTTCCA
>JACPQO010000231.1 GCA_016190405.1 Chloroflexota bacterium
ATGCTGGGCCGCGCGCCCCACCTGGGGCTACTCCAGGGGGAGGGCCCGGCCGACCTGGAGGCGGCGCGCAGGGCCATGCTGGCCACCGACACCTGGCGGCTGGCTGGCCGCCGCATCGGGGAGCTGTCGGGCGGCGAGCGCCAGCGCGTCGTGGTGGCCCGCGCCCTGGCCCAGGAGGCCCCGCTCCTCCTGCTCGACGAGCCCACGGCCCACCTGGACATCGGCCACCAGGCGGGTGTGCTGGAACTGATGCTCTCCCTCTGCCGCTCCCAGGGAAAGGCCGTCCTGGCCGCCGTCCACGACCTGACCCTGGCCGCGCAATACTGCCAGCGACTGGTCATGCTCCACCGTGGGGCCGTCGTCGCTCAAGGGGAGCCCCGCGACGTGCTGCGCCCCGAGCTCTTGGAGCGCGTCTACGAGGCCCGCGTCCAGGTCTTCCCGCACCCCGGGACCGGCCGGCCCGTGGTGGCGCCCCGGCCCGACGGACGCTAGACTTATCGCCAGCATGAAACAGCCGCCCCGCTCCAAGCTCTACACCAAGAGCGGCGACACCGGCCAGACCGCCCTCTTCGGCGGCGGGCGCGTGCCCAAGGACCACCCCCGCGTCGAGGCCTACGGCTGCGTCGACGAGCTGAACTCCGCCCTGGGCGTGGCTATCGCCTTTCTGCGACAGCGCCGTCTGCTCGCCGCCCTCCAGGGCATCCAGAACGAGCTGTTCAACATCGGCTCCGAGCTGGCCTCCGAGACCGGCGGTCGCGCCGCCGGGACGGGGCGGCTCTTCCTGGACCCGGAAGCGAAGATCGCCGCCCTGGAGCGCCTTATCGACCAGTACGACGCCAGGCTACCGCCGCTGCGCACCTTCATCCTCCCCTCCGGCTCCCCGGCCGGCGCCCTCCTCCACCTCGCCCGCACCGTCTGCCGCCGCGCCGAACGGGCCGTCGTCCGGCTGGCTGGCCAGGAGCCCGTCAACCCCGCCATCCTGGCCTACCTCAACCGCCTGTCCGATCTCCTGTTCGTGCTGGCCCGCTACGTGAACAAGGCCGCGCGGAAGCCGGAGACCCCCTGGCGCAAGGGCTAGCGATGACCACCCGCCTCCTCCTGGCCCGCCACGGCGCCATCGACTGGACCGGCCAGATCGGCGCCCCCGAAGACGGCCTGAGCCCCCTCGGCCGGCGCCAAGCCGAAGCCCTCGCCCGGCGCCTGGCCGGCCAGGAAGTCGCTGCCCTCTACAGCAGCACCCTCAGGCGCGCCGCCGAAACGGCGGAGATCGTCGCCGGCCAACTTGGCCTCGATGTCCGCTGGGAGGCGCGCCTGTGCGAGTGGGATCCCGGCGACTGGATGGGCCTCCCGGAGGCGGAAGTGAAGGCGCAGCAGCCCGACCTCTGGGAGCAGATCATGGGCGACCTGAACTACCCCATGCCGGGCGGTGAGACCTTCAACGGGCTCCGCGATCGCGTCTCGGCGGCCGCCCGGGAGATCGGCGGCGGGCACCCCGGCCAGTCGGTGCTCCTCGTCAGCCACGGCGGCGCCCTGCGCGCCCTGATCTCCGGGCTCATCGGACTGGACCTGGCCGCGCTCCCCTGGTACCCCCGCGACATGGGGCCTCTGGTCATCGACTACTGCTCCCTCTCGCTGGTCGAGCTGCGAAACACCGCGCCATACCTCCTGTGCCTGAACGATACGTCCCACCTGGAGCGCCTCACCTGATCCCCGTCTCCGACGCCGTCCGCTCCCGCACCACCCCCTACGTCAACATCGGCCTCATCCTGGCCAACGTCATCGTCTTCTTCTACGAGCTGAGCCTCAGCGCGCGCGAGATCAACCGCTGGTTCGTGGAGCACGGCGTCGTCCCCGTGCGCCTCATCGACTGGCTGGAAAACCCCTCCGGCCTGGAGCAGCCGCTGACCGTCCTGACCGCGGCCTTCATCCACGGTGGCTGGCTCCACCTCCTGGGCAACATGCTCTTCCTCTGGGTCTTCGGCGATAACGTGGAGGACGCCCTGGGCCACGTCCGCTACCTGCTGTTCTACCTGCTGGCCGCCGTGGGCGCCGTGGCCCTCCAGGTAGCCCTCGACCAGAACGGGACCATCCCCATGATCGGGGCCAGCGGCGCCATCGCCGGCGTCCTCGGCGCCTACATCGTCCTCTACCCCAGGGCCACCGTCGGCGTCCTCATCCCCTGGTTCTGGTTCTTCGGCGCCTTCCCCGTGCCCGCCGCCCTCCTCATCGGCTTCTGGTTCCTGCTCCAGCTTTTCAGCGGCTTCGCCTCCCTGGGCACCATCGATGCCGGCACCGCCTTCTGGGCCCACGTGGGCGGTTTCGCCACAGGCTTCCTCATCGTGCTGGTCCTGCGGCCCCTCATCCCCCGCCGGGCCCTCTCGCTTCCCACCCGGCGGAGAGACATCTGGTGAGGGCGTTCGGGCCTCCACAGAAGCTCGGAAATTCCCTCCGCCGGAGCTTGACTTTTTCATCAAACGGCGTAGGTTAATGGCGGGTCACCTAGTCTGAGGGGAAGAGAGCTATGGAGCGGCGCTCTCCGGCCTTGCGCCGGGCCATCTTCCTGGCAGCCATAGCTGCTCTATTGACCCTCCTGTTCGCGCTGTCTGGGACGGGCGGTACCCGCCAGACTACCCGCATACGCTGGGCCGACGTGACGATCGACAGCCCCACCGACGGCCGCATCAGTGTAGACACCCGCTTTGACTATACGTACGGGTACGACCCGCAGACCCTCCAGCTCATCTCGGTGCACGGCGAGCCTGTAATCCAAGTAGGGGCCTACTACACCGACACGCCCCATCCGGGATTCTCGAAGATAGTGCGGATAGACGCCGGCACCGGGCAGATCATTGGGGTCTGGAGTTGCGAGCCCCAATGGCCCAAGCTTGGCTGTGATCCCCTAAGGAATCCCCTGGCGCTGGCGTCAGATGGCGCTATCGACATCGACGCCGTGGCCGCGGTCCTCGACAGCCCCGAACTGGTGTCGGTCGTGAAGTCCGCCCGCTACGAGCCGCGCTACTCGCCCACGGCCCCCTGGCCCTGGAACGGTCCGCCCCCCAGCGAGCGCATATCTCTGGGTAAGATATCCATAGCCAAGCCGGACCCGGCGTCCGGATTCACAGTGTACGTTGGTCCTCCCAAGATTCTGCTGACCGACCCTCCGCTGCAACGGCCGCCAAGGCCGTCGATGTCCATCAGCAACGGGATCAGCGTCATGGGCATAGACGCTGAAACGGGAAGTTACGGCTTCCACCAGGTGATCTTCGTTGACCGCCCCTTCTTCGAGAACATCATTTCAACCCTCCAGGTGCAGCCGTGACGCGCCGCATCCATAGCCCGCACTAACCCTCATTCCTTAGCACGCGCTAAACTTTCCCCTTGACGCTTGACCCCCGATTATGGCTAAAATGGCAGAGGTTCCCCGCTGCTATCGGGGAGACCTTCGCCCCCATGAGCCGGAGACCATCGCGGTCTCCAGCGCAGTAGGAGGACATCGCCCATGCCCGACGGCACCTCCGTCGACGTTCCCGAAGACCTGGCTGCGGTCGCCCAGGAGAAGGGCTTCCCCCCGGAACTCCTGCGCCGGGCCCTCGCCCTCTTCCCCGCCGAGGCCGTCAAGCAGCAACTGACGGCCCAGCAGACCGTGGACATCGAGCAGGCCGAGCAGTTCATCGCCGAGCAGGAGCGCATCCGCGCCGGCGGCGAGATCACCATCCCTGACGACCTGGCCCAGGCCGCCGCCACGCACGGCTGGCCCGAGGCTCTGCTCAAACGCGCCATCGCCCTGGGGGCCCAGCCCGCCATGCTGATCAACCAGATGGAGGCCGGCATCCGCCCCGAGCAGGCGGAGGGCTTCATCGCCCAGCAGGAGCGCATCCGCGACGCCGGCGGCCTGGAGCAGGCCCTGGACCTCTCCTGGATGCACGTCCCCACCGAGTGGGGCATCCGCGTGCGTCCCGGCAAGCACGGCCTCACCATCGGCATGCTGAACGTCGGCACCTACGGCGACATCCCCGACCACTGGCCCCATCAAACGGAGATGCCCCGCGGCGCCTACCCCATTCCGGGCATCCCCTCCATGGGCTACACCATCTACGACAAGGTCGAGCTCTGGGCCGACAACGCCGCTGACCTGTACGAGGAAGCGATCCAGCGCCGCTGGCGCCCCGCCACCGACGTCCCCTGGGAGACCATCGAGCCCCTGCCCGACGAGATCGAGCGGGCC
>JACPQO010000242.1 GCA_016190405.1 Chloroflexota bacterium
GCCCCACGTCGAGATCCGGCCGGACATGACCGGCATCAGCGCCGTCTCGCCCTTGCAGATCCATCTGGCCGCCCGCCGGGGCGAAGTGGCGGCGCGCGACGCGCTGCCCGCGATCCAGCGGGCGCTGGCCGCCCAGCCGGCAGCCTAGGCAGCGTGCTGAAAAACCTCATTGTGGCCGTTTGCCCCTCCCCAGATCCCCCTTCGACAGGCTCAGGACAGGCTTCGCGAACAACGTGATCCAGTTGAGCGGACATTGTCGGCGCTCAGGATGACACGAAGGAGTGACTTCGTCAGCAACCCTGCCAAGCCAAAAGCAAGGGGCAGAGCCGCTCATCAAGCCCTTTGCTCTATGTCCTTTGCTCTTTGCTCTACCCTGCCCAGAAACCCCATGAGCGCCTGGTTGAACTCGGCCGGCTTCTCCATCTGCGGGCTGTGGCCGGCTCCCCGCATCATCACCAGCTCGCTGCCGGCGATCCTCTCGTGCATGCGGCGAGAGGGCCCCACGAACGGCTCGTCGTTGTCGCCGCAAACGATGAGGGTGGGCGCCTCTATGGCCTGCAGTTCGTCCAGCAGCGGCCTGGAACTGCCCATCGCCGGCACGCAGTACAGGTAGGCTTCCAGGGAGGTGAGCAGGAACTGCTGGCGCCAGACCTCCAGGAACTGAGGCTGCTCCCGCAACTGCTCGGCCATGGGGTTCAGCCGGAGCTGCTCCTCGAACACGGCCTCCATCCCCTGCTCGCGGGCGATCTGGGCCAGCCGCGCCCGCTGCTCGGTGCGCATGCCGTCCGGCACCTCGGCTGCCGTGTCGACCAGTACCAAGGCGCGGAACGGCTCCGGGTGGGCGAGGACCAGACGCTGGGCCACCATGCCGCCCATGGAGTGGCCGGCCAGATAGCACTGGTCGATGCCGAGATGTCGCACCAGGCCATACACATCCTCCGCCATTAGCTCCCCAGTGTATTCCTGGGGCCGTGTTGGCTTGTCGGAGTGGCCGTGGCCGCGAAGGTCCAGCGACACGGTGCGGAACTCCCGCGTCAGCGCCGGTATCTGTAACGCCCAATTCCGCAGGTTGCCCGTAAAGCCGTGAACCAAGACGATGGGGAAGCCTTCGCCGGCCTCCCGGTAGTGCAGCTCGATTCCGTTGACCGTGGCGTGGGGCATCGCTCACCTCCCGCGGGATACGGCGCGAGTATAGCACAGGAGCTGCCCCAACGATTAAACACACCGGTTGCTTATCATATTGACATGGTCACAGGGGGCCGATATTGTGGGATGCGACTCGTCGGCCCGTAGAGGCAGCTAGGGGGAGCGCCCGGTGAAGATGATCCTGGCCCACCCGCAGAAATGCGTGGCCTGCCACCTGTGCGAGGGGGCTTGCTCGTTCAGGCACGAGGGGGCTTTCCAGCCGGCCAAGACCCGCATCTTCGTCCACGACTTCGTGGATGAGGCCGTCTACGTGCCCGTCGCCTGCTTCCACTGCAAGGACGCCCCCTGTCTGAGCAACTGCCCCACCTACGCCATCAGCCGCGACCCCGTGAGCGGATGGGTCACGGTGAACGACGACAAGTGCATCGGCTGTAAGATGTGCCTGGTGGCCTGCCCCTTCAGCGTGATGGGATTCCATACGGAGAAGAACGTCTCGCACAACTGCGACCTCTGTGGCGGCGAGCCCCAGTGCGTCAAGGTCTGCATCTACAACGCCCTGGAGTACGCCGACCTGGAGCCCATGGACTGGGTGGTCAGGCTCGACCAGGCGGAGCGCCCGGCCGCCGCTGCCGCCGGCTAGGAGGAGAGACGGAATGCCCTACGGCTGGGCGGGACAGGTGCTGCGAATCAATCTGACGGAGGGCTCCGCCAGGAAGGAGCCCCTGAACGTGGAGTGGGCCCGCCAGTACATCGGCGGCCGCGGCCTGGGCACCCGCTATCTGTACGAAGAGATCGACCCGCGTTGCGACCCCTTGGGACCCGACAACAAGGTGGTGTTCGCCACGGGGCCTCTTACCGGTACCTTCGCCCCCACCGGCGGACGCTACATGGTGCTGTGCAAGGGCCCCCTCACGGACGCCATCGCCTGCTCCAACTCCGGCGGCTACTGGGGCCCCGAGCTGAAGTTCGCCGGCTACGACATGCTGATCCTGGAGGGCCGCGCCTCCAGGCCGGTCTACATCTGGGTCTACAACGACCAGGTGGAGATCCGGGACGCTGCCCACGTCTGGGGCAAGAATACGGAAGAGACCGAGGACATCCTGCGGGCGGAGACCGACCCGCAGGCGCGCATATCGGGCATCGGCCCAGCGGGGGAGAACCTCAGCCGGGTGGCCTGCGTCATCAACGACAAGTCGCGGGCGGCCGGGCGCTCCGGCGTCGGCGCCGCCGTCGGCGCCAAGAACGGCAAGGCCATCGTCGTCCGTGGCACCGGCGCCGTCCAGGTGGCCGACGCTTTGAAGTTCTCGGAGCTGGTCTTCGAGTCCATGAAGGAGATCAACGAGTCTCCCGTCACGGCGGGGGCACTGCGCGGCCTGGGCACCGCCTCCACCGTGGGCTTCACTAACTCCGTCGGTATCCTGCCCACCAACAACTTCCAGC